>NZ_JAWDID010000020.1:0-93037 GCF_032464875.1 Allobosea rubneri | reverse complement strand
ACGTCCAAGCCAACAAAGCACTCCATCGCTCTTCTCCCTGATCCGCTGGGCTGGATCGGTGGAGCCTAAAGCGCATCGGCCACCGCCGCATCGCATCCGCGACGCGAGCCCAATGGCCCAACCTTTTTCATGGCGCAAGGGAAGCCGCGGGCTGCCGGGACGCGGGCCCGACTTGGGCGCCGCCCGTGGTGAGACAAAACGCCGCCCGAAAAACCGTCATTGGCTCGAAACGGCCACAAAGTCGTCGAACTCGATGCCCATAGCGAACGTAATTCGAGACAGAAAACGCGACACAGGAGGCTATAGAATATTGACGTAAGGTAATAATCAAATAAGCCGCTACAAGGAATTTCGGGTTCACTATCGACTACTCTGGATTGCGCACCGCTAGCGCAGCCGCTTCTCTGATGATCCACTCTTCGGTCACCGCAAGAGACAGGATCACCCCCCCGCCTACGTCACGACTCCGCTTATCGGTGACGACGCGCGAGAGCGCACTGCCTACCCGGTCCAGCCGCGACGAATGACCTGCGATCCATCGCAGGCTCGCGGCGCTCCTGAGTGTCAGTCGGCAAGTACGCAGAATGGCCGTGCCGCTAGGCGCGCGGTCGCTCGTCTCATCGCGGTTGGTGAAGCGCCAGTGCGCCCCGCCGCAAGCCCTCCAAGCAGACCAGGCCAAGAAAGCCGCTGACCCTGCCGCCGATCCCTCGGTGCCGCAAAGGCTCGGCCTGTCCCCGATCCCGGAGTTCCCCATGAAGCGCCTCGCCCCGGCGGCGTCGCTTGCGCTCGCGGCTTTTGTCGCGCTGCCCGCGAAGACCGCCCCGGCCACGCTGCCAGCCTTCCCCGCAATACCGCTCGGCATCAACCGCGACCTGCTTCCCTTTCCCGGCAAGCCGATACACCTGATCGGCGTCGATGCCGGCGAGGCCGGCTTTTTCGGCAAGCCCGATCTCACGACTGCGCTGACCACAGCGAGCCTCTCCTTCGACGCGCTCCAGGGCGAAGAGCACCGGAGCCCGCTGCATGACATTCTCCCGCAACCACGCGGCGACCAGCAAACCGAATCCGATCCGCCGGAGCCCTTGTCGCCCCCGACGATAGCGCCGCCGACCGGCGACGGCGCCACGCCGGTGGTGGCTCAAGCCCCAGCACAGGGCTCGGCAACGCCGATGAGCGAGCGCACCGCCCATGCTGCCGCGTCACTGACGCCAACGGGTACAAGAGAGCAGGAGCCGCAACTGCTCTATGCCGGGCTGATCAAGTCCGAGGACATGGAGCGTGAACAGCGGTGCCTGGCCGAGGCGGTCTATTTCGAGGCGCGCTCAGAGCCGGAAGAAGGTCGCGCCGCAGTCGCCCAGGTCGTGCTCAACCGCGTCAAGAGCGGGGTCTACCCGACCTCCGTCTGCGGCGTCGTTTACCAGAACCGGCACCGCAAGCTCGCCTGCCAGTTCACCTTCGCCTGCGAGGGCAAATCGCTGCGCATAAAGGAGCCCGAGTCCTGGGAGATAGCCAAGCGCATCGCGCAGGAGGTCTACGAGGGGAAGATCTATCTGACCGAGGTCGCCGCCTCGACCCATTACCATGCTGACTACGTGTCGCCCCGTTGGGCGAAGAAGCTCAGGAAGATGGATGTGATCGGCCGGCACATCTTCTACAGCCTGGAGCCCAGCAGGGTTGCGCAGGCTCGGTGACGCACTGGCTGGCAGAAACCTGTTGCCGGCCTTGACCTTACGGCGCCGGAATGCGGAACTGGCTGCGGTCTCCCTCAGCATGCGGAGCCGTCATGCCGCCGCCGCGCAGTCCCGAACGCCTCATCCTCTCTGCCTTGTGCGGAGCCGGCCTGCTCGGCCTCGCCTGGCTGGCCTTGCAGGCGATCGGCTGGTTCGGGGTCGGCCTGCTCGGCCTCTTCGTGCTGTTCGTCGCGGTACGCTTCGAGCTCGAGGGCAATCTGCCGATCGGCCCGCAGATGACGCCCGATCTCTACGCGAGCCAGTTCCGCAAGCATGGGCGCGAGCACGCCAGCGACCGGGCCGAGCAGCGCACGGCCTTCAGCCGTCAGCTTTCGGCGGCACGCCTCGCCGCCGGCTTCGGCGTGCTGCTGACGGTGATCGGCTTCGGCTTCTTCTTCATGCTCGAGCTCGGCCGCTGATCCGGCCGGGCCTTACTCCGCCGCCGGTGCGAGCGGCGATGGCGGCGCCACCGCAGTAATCGCAGCCGCCCCCGCGGCCCCCTTGCCACCGCCTTCGCGCACCGTCACCGCGGTCGAGGCGAACGGCACCTCCGCCTCGATCAGCCCGCGATAGACCCGCTTCAGCGCCTCGCGCTGCAGCATCGAGGCCTGGGTCGGCTTGGAGGTAAATTTCAGCCGGATCACGATCGCCGCATCGGTGATGTCGGCGACGCCCTGCATCTTGAGCTGGGCGATGAAGTGCGGGCCGAATTCGGGATCCTCAAGCAGAGCGAGACCGACCTTCTTGATCGTCTTGCGCGCTTTCTCGATATCGGCGGAATGATCGAGCCGGACGTTGAACTTCACCGTCGCCCAGTCGCGGCTGGCATTGGTCAGCGATTGCACCTGCCCGAATGGCACGGTGTGGATCTGCCCGCTCTGGTGGCGCAGCTGCATCGAGCGCAGCGAAATCTTCTCGACCGTGCCCTTTAGGCGGCCGGTATCGACATACTCGCCGACGCGGAAAGCATCCTCCAGCATGAAGAAGAAGCCGGAGACGATATCGCGCACCAGCGCCTGCGAGCCGAAGGAGATGGCGAGGCCGAGAATGCCGAAGCCGGCCAGCAGCGGTCCGATATCGACACCAAGCCGCGACAGCAGCACCAGGATGGTCAGGCCGATCACGGCCGTCAGCACGACGCCGCGCAACACCGGCATCACCGTCGCCAGCCGCGACGGGATGTTGTCTTCCGGCATCACGTCCTCGTCCACCGGACCAGTGGATCGTGGACGCGGCGCATAGGCGTCGAAGAAGCCGCGCAGGAAGACCATCACGACCCAGCCTGCGAAAGCCAGCACGGCAATGCTGGCGATCTGGCGGGAGATCTGACCGAACTGGCCGGAACTCATGCCGAAGAGCAGGCCGGCCCAGATGCGCGCCACCAGATAGAAGCCACCGGCCCACATCACGCCGCCGGCGGCCGCGCGCACGGCATGGCCGAGCGCCTGCGCCAGCGGCGTCGGCCTGGCAATGGCGGCGCGGCGCGCCTGACGGCAGGTCAGCAGGCTGTTCACTCCGACAGAAAGGATCGGCGCCAGCACGACGATGATCTGCGTAAGCTCGGCCGCCTCGGACCAACGGCCGCCATTCGGCATCATCGCCGCCGCGCGCCCGACCATCCAGAGCACGACTGCGATCGCGACATAGATCCAGGGCATCGCCTGCGCCAGGAACCTGCGACCGGGGCCGGGCTCAGCGCTGCCGCTGAGGACGAGCGCTGTCAGGTCGTAGCGGGCGTCGACGAACCACCAGATCTTGTAGGCGGCGAGCACGAAGCCGCTGAGCGTCACCAGCCCGGCGACCGGCTCCGGCCCACCGGAAACACGATGCGCCAGCAGGGCGGCGACGATGAAGACCGGCACGAGCACGGCGTAGGTACAAAGCAGCCGAAAATGCCGCTCGGCCCGCGGCAGCGGCATCAGCCGGCGTCCGGGCTGGCCCGGGGCGAGCAGGAAACGGCCGGTCGCGACATAGGTCGCGCCGACCGCCGTGCCGTTGGTGATCCCATGCAGGGCATGGGCCGCAAGATCATCCGAGGGCAGCCAGTAGCTGCCGGCGAGCCGCGCCACGACGAGGCCCAGCGCGATCGTCAGCAGGTCCTGCAGCAGGCCGAAGCCGGAAGCGATCAGCCTTGCTGTGAAATATTCGGCGCGCGGCCTCATCCTTGCGGCGAACCAGCGCACCGTGGCGAAGCGGAACAGCAGGGCGATGCCGAGAGCCAGGGCCAGAGAGGCGAAGAGGCGCGTCGTCGGCGACGCATTCTGGTTCAGCGACCAGCTCCGCAGCCAGTCGTCCGGCAGGAAGCGAACGCTCGGAATGGCGGCACGGCCGTAGTCGAGGCCCGAGACGAAATAATCCACCAGAGCTTCGGCCTGGGTGTCTGCCGTCTCCACCGCGGACGGCGCGGGCGGCGGCTTCGGTACGGTAGCCGCTTTCCCCGCCGGGGAGGCCGGGGCGGCGGCAGGCGCTGGCGAATCGGCCGGCACCCCGCCGATCCGGACCTCGACCCGGCGTCCGCCGGCTGAAAGTGCATCGACAAGCTTGCGGACCGTCTCCGGCGTCTCGTCGCCGCGCAGCGTCAAGAGCAGCGGTTCTCCCGGCGCAGCATTGGTCTGCGCCGCCGCCGGCCCGGCGAAAGCCAAGGCCATCGTCGCCAGCAGGAGCCAGCGGGCTGCAGCCATTCCCGGACCAATCCACTTCCGACGCATTCCGTCCCCCTGCTCGTGAGTTCAGATTGCTGCCGCTCGGCCTGAATTGGCAAGCAAGATCAGCGTGTCTTGAGCCAGCGCCCGAGCCGTGCCACCGCATCCTCGCATTCCGCCAGCGACCCGGCGAAGGAAAGCCGCACGGTGCGCGCCCCGCGCCCCTCGTCGAAATCCAGCCCGGGCGTGATCGCGACCCCGGCCTGTTCGAGAGCGTCGCGGCAGAAGCTCATGGAATCGTTCGAGTACTTGCCGATGTCGAGATAGATGTAGAACGCGCCGTCGACCGGCAGGAAGTCGCCCAGCCCGATTTCCGGCAGCGCCTTGAGCAGATAGGCGCGATTGGCGGCGTAGCCTTCCTTGATCGCCTCGCATTCGGCTGTCGCGTCGAAAGCCGCCTCGCCCGCCACCTGGCTCAGCATCGGCACCGAGATCGAGAGATTCTGCTGCAGCCGCTCGATCGTCCGGACCAGCCGCTCCGGCACCACCAGCCAGCCGACGCGCCAGCCGGTCATGCAGTAGTACTTCGAGAAGGAGTTGACGACGATCGCGTCCTGATCGGCGGAAAGCGCCGTGGTCGCCGGCTGGTCGTAGGTCAGGCCGTGATAGATCTCGTCCGAAATGTACCAGAGGCCGAGCCGCCGGCATTCGGCCGCGACGGCAGCGATCGCCTCCGGCGTCATCACCACGCCGGTCGGATTGGCCGGGCTCATCGTCAGTACGCCGGCGAGCGGCGCCTCGGCATGCGCCCTGGCGATCAGCTCGGGCGTCAGCGCGTAGCGCGTCTCCGGCCCGACCGGGATCGCGACCGGCTCAAGCCCGAGCGCCACCAGGATGTTGCGATAGGCCGGGTAGCCCGGCGCCGTGATCGCGATGCGCGCACCCGGCTCGAAACAGGCGAGAAAGGACAGGATGAAGCCGCCCGACGAGCCCGTGGTGACGATCACCCGCTCGGCCGGCACCTCGACGCCATAGGCCTCGCGATAATGCCGGGCGATGCGGGCACGCAGCGAACCGATTCCGAGCGCCTGCGTATAGCCGATACGCCCTTCGTCGAGCGCCCGCGCCGTCGCGGCGCGGATGCTTGCCGGCGTCGGCGCCGAAGGCTGGCCGACCTCCATATGGACCACCGAGCCGCCCCGCCGTTCGATCGCCTCGGCGGCATTCATCACGTCCATGACGATGAAGGGAGCGACGGCTTCCGCCCGCGCGGCGGGTTTCGGCGCCGGCGGCGTGCCGGTTGCGGCAATGGTCATGCGTGGCCTCGACGAGATTGGCGTTGCGCCGAGCCATGCCCCGACGGCGCGCGGATCGCAAGCCGCTCAGCCCGCAACCCCACCCGGTCGCGAGGGCGACACGGAGGCGTTCTCTCCCGAGCGCAACTCGCTGTGTCGGACGATCGCGGCGCTCATGCTGACATGATAGCGCCGGCTCAGCCCTGTCGCGTCCAGCGCCCGCACGGCCGGCGTATCGGGGATCAGGAAGGCGGCGGCGTAGCGCCGGGCCTGATATTCCATCGACCGCAGCTTCGGCGAGAAGCGCTCCGCCGGGCTGCCCGCAGGGCTGCGATTGAACGTGCCTTCGTGGCCGAGCAAAGCATGGCCGACGGCGTGCGCCACCGCCATCAGCGCCCTGCCCTCGCCGCGTTCCGCGCCGTCGAACACGGTGTCCGTGATCAGCAGGCGCTTGGCCTGTGAATCCCATTGCGCCTCGGCTTCGCCGAGGCTGTCATCGGCGACGCGCTCATAGGTGAAGTTCGGATAGCGTGCCTTCAGCCTGGCCATCAACTTGGCAAAGTCGATGGCCCGATCGTCGCGAAAGCCGAGCCCGCGCCGATGCGCCAGAGCGCGCGCGTCGATCTGCTCGTCGGTCAGGAAGGCGTGACGCATGGGCGAGCCTCCGAAGGCAAGCCCATCATACCGCTCGCGCCGCTGCGGCTCAATGAACCGCGCGGAACGCCTCAGCTCGCCAGGATCGCCTCGACGATTTCCTGCACGTCGAGTGCCTCCTGAAGCGTCGCGAGCTGGTGAGGCTCGCCGCGGGTCAGCCTGGCGACGCCTTCGAGCTGGCGCTTCAGCGAGACCGGCCGCGCTTCGAGCTGCGACAGCGCATCGGGCGCACGCTGCCAGGAACCGTCCGGCAGGCGCCGCTCGGCCAGCGACCAGTCGCAGAGCCGCACCGCTCCCTTGTCGCCTTCAAGCATCCAGATGTTGTGGTCGTCCTTGGCGGTCGTGCTGACACCGCCCGTCAGGGTCAGAGGAAGCTCGCCGGCCAGGAGCTTCGCCGCGATCGCGCGCTCCGAACGGCCCGCCTCAGGGAAGCTCGCGCTCGCTTCGAGCCCGTGCAGCGGCCCTATCAGGCGCCGGCTCAGGAACAGGAAATGCGAGACGACCTCGCGGGTAAAGCCGCCCTGCTCCCGCCGGTCGAGCCAGCCGGCAGCATCCGCCTGCCAAGGCCGCGGC
Source organism: Allobosea rubneri (assembly GCF_032464875.1). Taxonomy (NCBI): domain Bacteria; kingdom Pseudomonadati; phylum Pseudomonadota; class Alphaproteobacteria; order Hyphomicrobiales; family Alloboseaceae; genus Allobosea; species Allobosea rubneri. The sequence continues at coordinate 86,143 of NZ_JAWDID010000020.1, read as the reverse complement.
CAGCGCGCGAAAGCGACCTCGATCGAGACCTTGCGGAGGGTGCCGAGTTCGCCCTTCGCGATCCAGTCGGCAAGGGTCGCGACCGCCGGCGAAGAGGCGAAGGGGAAGTTCACCGCCCCGCGCCCGCCGGCCTCGGCGACGAAGGCGCGGGCATCGGCGAGGTCGACCGCGAGCGGCTTCTCGCAGAACACGCTGCGGCCGGCGCCAAGCGCGGCGCGGGCGTGGCCGAGATGCGAGGCCGGCGGCGAGGCAACATAGACGCAGTCGCTGGCCGCGACCACCGCCGCTGCATCGCGGAGGGCAGTGACCTGCGGCAGCACTCCGCCGATTCTTGCCATAGCCTCGGCCGAAGGGTCCCAGATGCCGGCGACACGGACGAGATCGGGCGACTGGTCGAGCACGGCGCGCAGCATGCGCTCGCCCATGATGCCGGCGCCGACGATGCCGATGGAGACGGGTGCAGGCATGGGAGGCGGCCTCTTTGCTGAAGGAGCGCACCGCATAGCAGGTGTCGCGGCGGCGAGACAGGTGGATCCGTGCACGACCGCCTGCCCTCAGGCCCGGCGGCGGGTCTCCATGGAGAGCGCCTCGACCTTGGTGGTCGCGCTGAACTCGACGCGGTTCCGGCCCAGCGCCTTGCTGGCATAGAGCGCCGCATCGGCACGCCGGTAGAGCTCGGGCATCAGCTCGCGGCCATCGAACGCCGTCGCGCCGATACTGATCGTAATGTGATCGGCGGTCGGCGACGCCGCGTGTTCGATCCGTAGCTCTTCTATTGCGGCGACCAGCTTTTCGAGCCGCGCCAAACCTTTGTCCGGAGCGACATCGTAGAGCAGCAGGCCGAACTCCTCGCCACCGAGCCGCCCGGCCAGGTCCATCGGCCTGCGTCCGGCCGTGGCGATCGTACCGGCGATCAGACGCAGCGCCTCGTCGCCGGCCTGGTGGCCGTAATAGTCGTTGTAGCGTTTGAAATGATCGACATCGAGGATGGCGAAGACGATCGGAACGCCGTCGCGGCGCGCCTGCTGCAAGGCCGAGGAGACATTGTCTTCGAACCCACGGCGATTGGCGATTCCGGTCAGCGGGTCCGACATCGCATGATCGTGCAGCATTCTCCGCAGCAGGAACTGGTCACGCTGGGCGCGCTCGCGCAGCCAGGCGCCGACGCCGCCGACGAAGACCGCGAAGAACAGCAGGATCGAGAGCCGGATGTGCTCGGTGAGATGAGCGGGCTCGCGCAGCATGACGAAGCCGAGCGCCGCGGTGAACAGCGCGACGAACAGCGCGACCGCGGAGCTTTGCAGGAAGGTCAGCCCGACCGGCAGGAAGACGGCGGCGATGATGACCAGCTGGGCGATATCCGCCTGTGGCAGCCCACGCAGCTTGAACATGTTGGCGATGAAGGTGCTTGTCGCGCCGATCAGGGCGAGCACCAGCATCGAGAGCCGGTGATAGGCGCTGGGCAGGTGCTGCGTCGCCAGCATGCTGATCTGGATCAGGAGGACGCCCAGCGTCACCAGCCGCAGCGTGATCGCGAGCGGCACGTCCCGGTCCCCGGCGAGCATCGCCGCCCAGCCATCGAGCCGCGTCAGATCGAGCCCGATGAAGATCAGCCAGATGCCGAGCGCCGTGATCAGGCAGACCAGCGTGCTGGTGCGCTGGTCGGCCCGCATGTGCAGGCGGTACTCGTGCTCCAGCTTGGGCTCGAAATGCAGGCCGTCGATGCGCCACCGTGAAGCAGCGCGCTGCGGCGGCGCCTCGGCGGGCACCTCCCGTCCGGGCGCGAAACTGTTTCGGGGGCTCTGCACGTGCGCGATCCTGGCCACGACAAGCTAATGGGAGTTTGACGCGGCTCAACGGAAGCGGATGCGCCTCTGCAGTTTCAGCCGGGAAGGTTTCGGGCCGCTTGCGCAATTGCCGCGCATTCGAACGATCTCGCGAGAGGCATCGCGCGCCGCTTGACCCTCCATCAGATGGAGACGCTACGAACCTTTCCATGACAGACCAACGCTACACGATCGGCGAGCTCTCCGGCCTCAGCGGCGTGCCGGTGCGGCGCATCCGCTTCTATTCCGACAAGGGCCTGCTGCCGCCGGCCAGCCGGACCATGGCGAACTACCGCGTCTATTCGGATTCCGATGCGGCGCGGCTCGCGCTGATCCAGGCACTACGCGCCATGGGAGCCAGCCTCGCGGCGATCCGCGGCATCCTCGCCCGCAAGACCTCGCTCGCCGAACTGCTGGCGCTACGGCTGTCGGCGCTCGAAGCCGAGATCGCCGGAAAGCGGCGCATCGCCGCGACCTTGCGCGCCGCACTGCGCCACCCCGAGCCCACCCCGGACGACATCAGGAGACTGTGGACGATGACCAGCCTGTCCAATGCCGACATGCGCAGCCTGACCGAGCGCTTCTTCGAGGAAGTCACCGGTGACAGGATCAGCCCCGAATGGAAGCGCGAGGCCCTCGCGGCCGGCACTCCGGAGCTGCCCGAAGATCCCACGCCGGAACAGATCGACGCCTTCGCCGAACTCAGGGCGATGCTGACGGACCCTGCCCTCATCGCCAGCGCCAAGGCGGATTCCACGACGATGTGGACCGCGGATTTCGATCCGGCCGCCTATCACGCCGCAGCAGAGCGGATATTCGCCGCCATTCGCCTGGCCATGGCGAAGGGCGAGACTCCGGATTCGCAGAGCGGCCTGGCTATCGCCCGCGACTGGCTGGACGCCTCGGCGAAGGCGATGAAGCGCGCGCCGGACGCGAGCTTTCGGGACTGGCATCTCGACCAGTATCGCCGCCATCACGACCGATCGCTGCGCTATCAGCAGTTGCTCGCCATCCTGCGCGGCGAAGACGCGCCCGGGCGCGAATGGTGGTGGATCAACGAGGCGCTGGCGGCGCTCGCGCTTTAGGCGCACGGGCGGCCGGCCCCCCAGGCGCTTCCGTCGCGTCGCCGCGCTGGCTATCACTGCGCCCGATTCCGTCTCCGGGAACGAGGTGCCGCCGTGGATATCTTCGACAGGCTGAAAGTCGCAGCCGCAGCAGACTGGGCGGCCTATGTCGAGCATGACTTCCTGCGGCAGATGGGCGACGGCTCGCTGCCGCAGGCCGCCTTCCGCACCTATCTCGCCCAGGACTACCTCTTCCTGATCCAGTTCGCGCGTGCCTATGCGCTGGCGACCTATAAGAGCCGCACGCTCGCCGACATGCGGGCGGCCAAGGCCGGTCTCTCGGCGATCCTCGATCTCGAAATGGACCTGCACATCCGCCTTTGCGGTCGCTGGGGTCTGTCGCCGGCCGATCTCGAAGCGGCGCCCGAGCACCAGGCGACGGTCGCCTACACCCGCTATGTGCTCGATTGCGGCCAGTCCGGCGACCTGCTCGACCTGCATGTCGCGCTGGCGCCCTGCGTCATCGGCTATGCCGAGATCGGAGCCCGCCTTGCCGCCGCAATCGGCCCGGCGCTCGAAAGCCACCCTTATCGCGAATGGATCGGCGAATATGCCGGCGAAGCCTTCCAGAACGTCGCCCGCGACGCCCGCCGCCATCTCGACGAACTTGCCGCCCGTGCCATGACAGAACGGCGCTTCGCCGACCTCGCAGCCCTGTTCGGCAAGGCCTCGCGGCTCGAAGCCGATTTCTGGCAGATGGGGCTGGATGGAGCGAGGTAGCCTCTCATTCGTCCCCAGCGCGTTCGCTTGGTCCAAGCGAACGGCGACCAGAAGCCCCGAGAACGAGCTATTTCTGAAAGTGGATCACCATTTTCAGGTGCCGGTACTCGTCCACAATCAGCGTTTCATGGGCGAAGTCGGATTGGCTTCCATCCGGTTTCAGGATGGCGCCGATCCCCCGAGCATACTCCTCCGTGCTCGTCTGCTCGAACCAGCGGCGAAAATCCGCGGACAGCCTTTTCAACTCATCGATCAGGCCGAGCATAGCCGGATCGTCTGGCGCCGTCGCCAAATCGTAGCGAAACTGCGCCAGCAATCTCGGCGCTTCCTCACGCCAGTGCGGAAGGCGCCGACGGAACTCCGGATCGGCGAAAGCCAGGCGCATGATGTTGCGCTCGGCTTGCCCGCGTCCGGCGAAGCCGAACAGTTCGTCGGCGGCCGCGTTCCAGGCCACCACGTCCCAGCGCAGATTGGCGACATAAGCAGGCCGGGCGAGTTCATCCAGCAAGGTCTGGATCAGCGTGCTGACGGATGGCCATTGATAGGCTTCGGCCGGCGGCGGTCGCCTGTGAGCCAGAAGAAAGAGATGGGCGCACTCGGCATCGTCCAGCTTCAGTGCCTTCGCCACCTTGAGCAGAAAGCTCTCCGACACCTGGATGTCGCGCCCCTGCTCGAACCATGTGTACCAGGTGAGGCCGACGCCCGCGAGCGCGGCCACCTCCTCCCGCCGCAGGCCGGGCGTACGGCGCGGGCCGGACAAGGGCAGCCCAGCATCGACCGGCGAGAGCTTTTTCCTGCGACCCGTCAGGAAGTTGGAAAGGTCGGTTCGCGTGCGAGCCAGAGTGCGATCGGACAAGGCCATTGCCTTTAGTAACAGGATAAATTGCAATCTTGTAACAGGATAAATCTGCCTCGAAAGTCGACCCGCGACAAGGAGGCAGCATGACTTCGCGGGACAATTTCGATCTTCCACTTTCCAAGGCAACGGCCGAAGAGGCCGCTTCGTCAGCGACGACGGCAGGCGCGCGCGCATGGTTCGGGCTGGCCCTGCTGGCATTGCCGACGATCCTGCTCGGCCTGGATCTGACGCTCCTCCATTTGGCTCTGCCGGCCCTCGCGGCCGATCTGCAACCGAGCAGCACGCAGGCACTCTGGATCATGGATGCCTATGGCTTCATGATCGCGGGATTCCTGATCACCATGGGCACGCTCGGCGACCGGATCGGACGCCGCAAGCTCCTGATGATGGGTGCGGCAGCCTTTGCCGTGGCCTCGGTATTCGCCGCATTCTCCACGAGCGCGGTCATGCTGATCGCGGCCCGTGCCCTGCTCGGCATGGCCGCCGCGACCCTGATGCCTTCAACGCTCGCCCTGATCACCAACATGTTCGTGGACCCGCGTCAGCGCGCTCTCGGATTCGGAATCTGGGCGACCATGTTCGCGCTCGGCATGGCGCTGGGTCCGGTTGTCGGCGGCGTTGTTCTGGAGCGCTTCTGGTGGGGAGCGGCGTTTCTCGTCGCCGTACCGGTGATCGGCCTGCTGCTCCTGCTCGCGCCGATGCTGCTCCCGGAATACCGCGCCCCCCAGGCCGGCAGGCTCGACCTTGCGAGCGTCGGCCTTTCGCTCGCGGCCATGCTGCCCATGGTCTACGGCATCAAACAGATCGCCAAGGATGGGATCGGACTTCATCCCTCCGGTGCTATCGCGATGGGACTTGTCTTCGCTGTGCTGTTCGTGCGCCGGCAGCGAAGCCTCGCCGATCCGCTGCTCGATGTTTCCCTGTTCGCCAACAGGGCCTTCAGCGTCGCGCTCATCGTGCTCCTCTTCGGCCTCGTCGCGGTCGGCGGCACGATGCTGCTCGTCACGCAGTATCTGCAGCTCGTGGCCGGTTTCTCGCCGCGCGTCGCCGGTTTCTGGATGGGGCCGCCGGCGCTCGCCATGGTCGCCGCCGGCGTCACGGCCCCGTTGATCGCCCGGCATGTTCGTCCAGGCTTCGTCGTCGCCGGAGCGCTGGGCCTGTCGGTCATCGGCTATCTGATGCTGGCGCATCTGGATGGCGGCGCATCTGGCGTTACGATCGTCGTCGCCGGCTTCTCGCTGGCCTATCTCGGGCTCGGCACGATCGCGGCGCTGGGGACCGACCTCGTTGTCGGCTCTGCTCCCGCCGACAAGGCCGGCTCGGCATCGGCAATGTCGGAGACAGTGCAGGACCTCGGCGTATCGCTCGGGATCGCCGTGCTCGGCAGCCTCGCCACCGCGGTCTACCGCCGCACGATGCTCGACCGCATCCCGGAGGGGCTCGGCTACGAGACGCGTGAGGCCGTCGCCGACAGCTTATGGGCAGCCACAGCAGTTGCACCGCCCCTGCCCGCCGGCCTGCTGGAGGAAGCTCAAGCCGCATTCACCGCCGGCTTCAGCGCCGCCGCCATGTTCAGCGCGGCGAGCGTAACCGCCCTCGCCTTGCTCGCGGCGGTTTCGCTGCGGCATGTCGGCGTTATCGATGCAGGTGAACAGCGCCAGTGACCGCGAGCACCGCTCCTCGTGGCAGGCTCTGGGAAGCGAGACCTCGCTCTTGGCTCTTGCCACAACGGTCATTGTTCCGCGACCGGGGCCTGCCGACCGAGCGGACGACTATACTGCCGCAAAGCACCTGGGATAGGATCGAGCGCCTTCGCTGACCGGCAATGTTGGTTGGGAGAGACGGCCTTGCGTTTCGTGCCCTCCGGCTCGGCCGAAACTGCTGTCCGCATGACACGGCGCGAGGTCATCGCGCTCGGTGGCGGCGTGCTGGCATCGTGGACTTTGCCGTCCCACGCACAGTCGCTGCCGGTGATCGGATATCTCGGTTCGGAAACACCGGACCGCTACGCTAGCCGCCTCGCGGCCTTCCGTGCCGGGCTGGCCGAGGCCGGCTATGCGGAAGGGCGCAATGTCGACGTCGAGTATCGCTGGGCGGAGGGCCAGTACCGCCGGCTGCCGGAGCTGGCCAGGGAACTGGCCGAGCGCCAGGTGAGCGTGATCGTTGCGCCAGGCGGCGCCGAAGTCGCGCTTGCGGCGAAATCCGCGACATCGACCATTCCGGTGGTTTTCGAGATGGGAGGCGACCCGATCGCCCTGGGCGTCGTGGACAGCCTCTCCCGCCCGGCCGGCAATCTCACGGGCGTGTCCAGCCTGAGCGTCGAGGTCTCGCGCAAGCGGCTGGAGTTCATGGGCGAGCTGCGCCCGGGCATCAAGCTGTTCGCCGCCGCCATCAACCCCGCCAGCCCCACGGCGAATTCGCAGTTGCGAAACCTCCTGATGGCCGCCACCAGCCTCGGCCTCGAACTGCGCATTCTCGAAGCCAGCACCGAACCGGAGTTCGGCGCCATGTTCGCCGCCGCGGCACAGATGCGCGCAGGAGGCCTGATCTTCAGCTCCGACCCTTATTTCGCCTATCGCAGTCCGCAACTGGCCGTGCTCGCCATCGCCCATGCCATGCCTGCGATCACGCAATCCCGCGACTTCCCGATCGCCGGCGGCCTGATGAGCTATGGCGGCGATTTCGAGCAGTCGCACCGGCATACCGGCATCTATGCCGGCCGCATCATCAAGGGCGCCAAGCCTTCGGAGCTCCCGGTCCAGCGCGTCACGAAAGTCGAGATGTGCATCAACCTCAAGGCCGCAAAGGCGCTCGACCTGTCCTTCCCGCCCTCGCTTCTGAGCAGTGCCGACCTCGTGATCGAATGACCTGGCCGGCGCGCTGACCGATGAGCCAAGACCGTGTCCGAACCCTTCGCCGCTCCGCGGGCATCGCTGTTCCGCAGGTACTTCCTCGCCCTGTTCGCGGGGGTCGTCGTGCCGCTTCTGATCGCGAGCGGCAGCGAGGCCTGGTTCGGCTATGCCGACCGACGCGCGGCCCTGAACGATCTGCTCGATGCCGAAGCGCGGACGGCTGCGGTGAAGATCCAGGATTTCATGGAGGGGATCCGCGACCAGCTCAGATGGACCGTTCAGCTGCCGTGGTCGGAGCGAGCCGACGAGAAGCGCAGGCTCGATGCCCTGCTTCTGCTGCGTCAGGTCCCCGCCGTCCTCAGCCTCGGTCTCGTCGATGCAGCCGGGAAGGAACGCCTGTTCGTATCGCGGATCGGCCTCAACAAGGTCGAGGGAGGCGACGATCAATCCGCCAACCCGGCCGTGCAAGGGGCGCGCGAGGAGCGGGCCTGGTTCGGGCCGGTCACGTTTCAGCGCGGCTCGGAGCCCTTCATGACCGTTGCCGTCGCAGGCAACCGCCCGGCTGCCGGCGTCGCCATCGCCGAGGTCAACCTCAAATTCATCTGGGATGTGGTGTCCGCGATCAGGGTGGGGCGCACCGGAGAGGCTTTCGTGCTCGATCAGCAGGACCGCCTGATCGCCCATCCCGACATCAGCCTGGTGCTGCGCGCCGATGACGCCGCGACACTGCCGCTCCGGTCTCTAAGGGCCGCCATTCTCGCGCGCCCTGGCGAGGCAATCGCCGGCCGCGACATGTCCGGAAGCGCGGTGCTGGCAGCGATGGCACCGGTCTCCACCGTCGGCTGGAGCGTCATCGTCACGCAACCTGTCGACGAGGCGTTCGGGCCGATCTACGCGGCGCTCTGGCGCACGCTGGGCCTGCTCATCGCCGGCGCGGCGCTGGCCGCAGGGCTCGCCTACTGGCTGACGCAGCGCATGACTCGGCCGATCCTGCTGCTCGAAGACGGAGTCGCCAGGATCGGCGCGGGCCAGTTCGACCACCGGATCGAGATCACCACGGGCGACGAACTGGAGCGCCTTGCGGGCCGCTTCAACGAGATGGCGGACGAGCTCGCGGTTTCGCAGGAGCGCTCGGAACGGATCGGCCGGCTGAAGCGCTTTCTCGCGCCGCAGGTGGCCGAACTGGTCGACCGCAGCGGCGACGATCATGTCCTCGACGGGCGTCGCGTCGAAGCGGTGGTGGTGTTCTGCGACCTGCGGGGTTTCACCGCCTTCTCGGCGCGCACCGAGCCCGAGACCGTCATTCATCTGCTCGGCGAGTATTACGACGCACTCGAAAGAGTGGTCAGCGCGCATGGCGCGACGCTGACGAACTTCTCCGGCGATGGTGCGATGATTCTCGTCAATGCGCCCGTGCCCTGCCCCGATCCGGCCTTGCGTGCCATCGAGATGGCCCGTGACATGCAGTCGAATGTGCAGAAGCTCCTGGCCGAACGGCAGGAACTCGACCACGGGCTCGGTTTCGGGGTCGGCCTCGCCATGGGGCCGGCTACCGTCGGCCGGATCGGCTCCGAAGGGCGCCTCGACTACACTGCGATCGGCACTGTCGTGAATCTCGCATCACGGCTCTGCTCCGATGCCGGCGACGGCGAGATCCTCGTCGACAGCGTCGCAGCAGGCGCAGTTGCCTCACGCCTGCCCCTCGTCGAGCTCGGCGCTCGCGCCTTGAAGGGGTTCGACCAGCCGGTAACCGTGTTCGCCTGCACGAGCCCCCCTCGGAGTAGAGGCTGACGCAGGCAAGCGCGAACTGCCCAGTCAGGACGCTTCGGTCCTGGCGAGCCGTCTCAGACCATCGAGATCGTGGATCGTCAGCCGCCCGCGTCCGAGGGAAAGAACGCCGTCGCGCTTCCAGCTCTGAAGCTGACGATTGACCGTTTCCCGCGTCACCCCGGCGAGCGCCGCCAATTCGTCCTGCGAGGCATGGACCTCGGCGCCATAATCCGTGGCGAGCAGCAGAATCCGGCGAGCAAGCCGTGTCCCGGCCGGCAGGAAGGTCGTTTCCTCCATCCGTTCGATGAGGTCTCGCAGCCGCGCGCACAGAAGCTCGATCACCTGCAGCGCGATCGAGGGCTCGCTGTTGAGCAAGCCGAGGAAGTCGCGCCTCGGCAGGAAGAACATCTCGGTGTCCTCGATCGCCACGGCATCGGCCGTTCGCGAGCGACCGTCGAGCAGCGCGATTTCGCCGAAGACGTCGCCGCCGCCGAGAACGTTCATCGTCATCTGCTGGCCAAGATCATCCGTCGTGCCGATGCGGACCAGTCCGCGCCGGATGGCGTAGAGACCGTCGCTCGTGTCGCCCTTGAGGAACAGGACCGTGCGCGCAGCGAGATGGTGCGGCCTGCAGATCGCCGCGATCCGGTCGAGCGTCCCCGGGACCAGCCCCGAGAAGAACGGGTTCGCCGACAGCAGGCTCGCAATGCGTTGGCGCGCCTCGTTCATCCCGCGACCTCGACGACCGGTTACAGAGCAGGCTGACGCTTATGTGATCCCGCGCACAGAACGCGGAGCGGGAAAGTCCGAGAACCCTCTGCGATCAGCCGGCGCGGGTTGCCCCGCGGTCAGGGAGAAGTCGATCCAGGAGGGGAGCAATTATCGTGCGCAGACCGAGGAATTATCATCAAACACCCCTGAAAATAGCAGATCTGGAGCCCTTGCGCGATATCGCGCAGACTGCCCGGCAAGGTGAATGCCCCTTTCTGGGGCAGCTTGCGCGCCGAGCGCGGGACCTTCGTCTCAGGCTGTCTGGGCTCTGGACCGAGCGGCGAGCGGCCTCCCGCATGGAGCTCCTCGACGACCACACTTTGAGCGATATCGGGATACCGCGCATCGAGAACCTCTATTGGGACTCGAAATAACGCGAACACGGCTCTGTTTTATCTGAATATCCCATATCGACAGCCACCTTCGCATCAAGGCCGGTTCGGCCGCTCGCCGGTGACCGGCCCGATGGCTTCGGCTCTGCCGCGCGTCCGCATAGAGATGGACCGCGCTCGGCTCTCATGTCAGCATCGAGCGACGCTTGATCTTGCACTGGCCGTCGACCGGCACGCTTCCCGGTCCGGATGTGAGAGCCTCGTAGCGAAGATGCAACGCCATCTGACCGCCATCCTATCGGCCGATGTGGTCGGTTACATGCGCCTCAGCGAGGCGGCGGAGGAAGCGACTCATCATCGCCTGATGAGCCTGCGCACGAGCCTCATCGACCCTTGCGTGCAGGAGCATGGCGGACGGATCTTCAAGAATTCGGGCGACGGCTTCCTGGCGACCTTCGACAGCGCGCCCGCCTCGACCCGTTGCGCGCTTTGCCTGCAGCGCGCGCTGGCCGTCGCGACTGCCGATCAACCCGTCGCGCTTCGCATCGCGTTTCGGATGGGCATCCATCTCGCCGACATCATCCTGGAGAACGACGACATCTTCGGCGACGGCGTCAATGTCGCGGCTCGGCTGCAATCCTATGCCGAGCCGGGCGGCGTGATCGTATCGGAGGCGGTGTTCGAGCAGGCCGACGACGAGTCGAAATCGCTCTCCTCCGACATGGGCGAGATCTACCTGCGCAATCACAGGCGGCCGGTGCGTGTTTTCGCCCTGCGCTGCGAACCGGGCTCGGGACCGGTCGGAAGGATCGGCGAGAACCTTGCCGGCGTCGATGCGCGTGCGTCCATCGCCGTCCTGCCGTTCCGCATGAACGGGGCGAGATCTAGCAAGACCTTCGTCGCCGATGGCGTCGTCGACTCGATCATCCAGTCGCTGTCTGGCCTCAAGGAGCTGTTCGTCATCTCGCGGGGCTCGACCCTCGAATATGGACGGCGGCGGATCGATCCGGTGGCGATCGGCCGCAAGCTCGGCGTTCGCTACGTCATGGACGGCACCGTCGCCCTGTCCGACGACCGGGTGCGGATCAGCACCGAGCTGATCGCCAACGAGAATGGCGCCATCGTCAGCGCCGATCACTATGACGGCAAGGTGGGCGAGCTGTTCGAACTGCAGGACCGCATCTCGCTAAAGCTGGTCAGGACCATCGCACCCCATGTCCGCGAGCGCGAGCTGCGGCGGGCTCTGTGCCAACGCCCCCAGAACCTGACCGCCTACGACCTCCTGCTCCAGGCGGTCGACTTGCTCTACAAGATGGACCCCGACAGCTTCGCCCGGGCACGGGGACTGCTGCAGCAGGCCATGGCGCTGGACCCGTCCTATGCGCCGCCCTTCACCTATGCTGCGCTCTGGCATGTCTTTCGTGTCGGCGAACTTGGTTCTCCCGATCCGGACGGCGATGCGAAGGTCGCTGTCGAGCGGGCGCTCGCCGCCATCGAGCGCGACGGCAATGACGCGCTCGCGCTCGCGATCTATGGCCACGTCCAGTCCTTCCTGCTGCGCGATACCGACACGGCGCAGCGCTTCCTCGACCGGGCGATCGAGGCGGGCCCGAGCGTGGCGATGGCCTGGACGATGAGCAGCGCCACGCGCGGCTTCGTCGGCAACGGACCCGTGGCGGTCCAGCATGGCGAGAACGGGCAGCGCCTGGCTCCTGCAGATCCCTACCGCTTCTGGCATGAGGGCATTCTCGCCCAGGCGCACTACATTAACGGCGACTTCGATCAGGCCGTCGGCTGGGCGCGCAGCGCAGCCGCCCACAACCCTTCAATTCGCTTTACTTTACGGACGCTTGCCGCCAGTTTGGCCGCAGCGAGACGAATGGCGGAGGCTGCGAGCGCGGCCGACCGCCTGATGCTGATCCAGCCTGATTTCCGCCTCTCTTCCTACGCGCCGCGCTGTCCGTTCGTGCCAGTCGTGCTGGAGCAATGGATCGAACATCTGCGGGAGGCCGGACTGCCTGACTGAGCCGAGGCCTGAAGACTGTGCCGTTGCAGCAACCATGCGGGGCAAGCGATGACCGGCAATACGGGGAACACGGGCAATACCGGCAATACGGGCAATGCCGGCATCAGCGGCGACATGGGAGGCGGCTGGTTCGTCCCCGACAGGGCTGATTTTCCCTTCATCACGGAAACCTACCCGGCCACCGGCAGCGGAACGGGACGCATCGCCAATCTTCGCCGGGCGGTTCACATCCGCGACGAGACCACAGGGCCGAAAAGGCTGGTCAAGTTCCGGAGCGCCAACGCCGACGATGCTCCATCCGTCGCCTTCGACGACATCAACTGGGGCGCGCGTTGGTATGCATTTGGCGTCCTCATCCCCTTCGCCGGGCAATGGGATCCCGATGCGATCAACGACGACCTCGCCGACATCCTGCTTGCCCTGAACGGTTATGCTGACCCGAACGCGCCCGTACCGGTCACGAAGCAGGCGCTCGAGATCGACCTGCTCTGCGCGATGGCGCGCGACGAGCGGGCATCGGCGCTGGGCGAAATCCTGAGCCAGGATGTCGAGTTCATCACGACATTCATGGAATTCCTGTCGATGACGCCCGGCTCGCATCCGCGCACCTATCGCGTGCTGCATGTTGCCAGCCTCGTCGCCTCCTTCGCCGCGCTGCATTTCAAGCACGAATTCAACCGGCCGCGGCCCTCGTGGCAGTGCCCGGCCTTGCTGCCGCCGGTGCCGGTCCCGGGGCACTCCGCCTACCCGAGCGGGCATGCGACGCAGGCCCATCTGATCGCGCTGTGCATGCGGCATGTGCTGGGACTGGTCGACCCTCCGCTGCCCCAGCGCGACACTGACGCCTTGAACGTTGGATTGAATGCGCTGGCGCACCGCGTCGCGCGCAATCGCGAGATCGCCGGCCTGCATTATCCGAGCGATTCGGCCGCCGGAAAACTGCTGGCGAATGCGGTCTTCGGTACCCTCGCGGCCCCCGATCCGCAGAACCCGAACGATTATGCGCTCAAACCGTTCGGGCGTGCCGTGCTCGCAGCGGCCAGGCTGGAATGGACCCCCGGCAGGGCCTATCCGTGATGCCCGCCCCGGGGCCCACGGATGGCGGCCGCGCCGTTACGCCACCGCAAAGCCGGTTTCGGAGCTTGGGCATGCCGCCCGACGGCTTCAACCCATCGACGGAGCCCGACAGCCAGCTGACCCGCTACGGCCTGCCGACGGTGGACGCCATGGCGTCGAACCCCAAGGCGGCGGCATTCCGGCGCGCATTCCTGCAACCGCTCGCCGATGGTCGTCCCTTGCGCTTCGTGCCGGCGCTGCCGACGTCCAGCATCGCGATGGACCTCTTCGTGATCGAGCGGACGGCGCCCACGACCCAGCCGGCACAAAGGAGCGTCAACTGGTCCGGCGGCTACCTTGCGGCGCGCGGTGGCCACCGCTTCGTCTCGGTGATGGCCGACTGGGTGGTGCCAAGGGTATCGGTTCCCCCGGATCCCCGCGCCACCGAGTATCACAGCTCGACCTGGATCGGGCTCGACGGCCAGAAGTCCTATCTGGACTCCTCGCTGCCACAGATCGGCACGAAACAGCGCTGTGGAGAAGGCCTGCACGGCGCGCGCGAGTACTATGCCTGGTTCCAGTGGTGGGCGCGAGGCCAGAAGACCGAAGAGCAGCCTCTCGGCCTGCCCGTGAACCATGGCGACACCATCAGCGCCATCATCCGCGTGTTCGACGAGACCTCGGTCATCTGCAATCTGCGGAACGTCACCCAGAACATCATGCTGGAAGCCTTCAGAGCCTGGGCGCCGCCACCCTGCCGGATCAGCGGCGCCACCGCCGAATGGATCATGGAGCGGCCGAGCCCACCCGCCTCGGATGGTTGGGAGGCCTACGCCATGCCCGTCTACTCACCCTTCGCATTCACCGGCTGCATCGCCGAATCCAGTCCCCTCGGCGGCACCACCTTGCATGATCGCGACCTGGAAGGCGCACGCTTGATCCGCATGTACGAGGTGATCGCGAGCCCGCCCGGCACGCGCACGATCTCGACCGCGCGCCGCGTCCTTGTGCCGGAGCAGAGGCTGGAACTGGCCTATGTCGCGCCCTAGAGCGCTTTCCGCGATTTCCTGAATCGCGGAAATCCGATCCTTTGCTTTATCGCATTTTCCTCCCGCGAACCGGTACCCACTTCGCTCGAAAACGCTCTAGGCATCGGACCGGGATGCCCTCTTCGACAGAACCGATGACTTGACTGTGAGCTGATCGCCGCCGGGCGGTCCCTGCCGGCCGGTGGCGGCGACATTGTCGCGCAGCCGCTCGACCATCAGCCGCGTCACCGAGAGCGCCATGTTCGGGAACTCGGCGAGCAACGCCAGGAAGACGTCCTTGCGCAGCTTCAGCGCGTCGACGTCGGAGGTTGCGACGACGGTGGCCGAGCGGGGATGGTCTGTGACGAGGCCCATCTCACCGACGATGGCATTCCGGGCGAGGCTCCACACCCTGGCGGGCCCGCCGTCGCCGGCGTCGATCATGACCTCGGCGGTGCCCGAAAGCAGCACATAGGCAGCGTCCGCTTCATCGCCCTGCCGAAACAGCACCTCGCCCCCGGCGAAGACCATGCGCTCGCCCGTGAACGCAAGCAGCTTGAGACGTGCAGTATCGAGGTCTCCGAAGATGGGCACCGAGCGCAGGACGCGGATCTCGTCGGCATCGACCCGCGCGGCAGCGCCGGAGCCGGGCTGTCCCGACCCTGCCCGATCCTCGGCCGGCGCGGCCCCGACATCGCCTTGCACCGCCGCCAGCCTGGCGCCTTCGAAGGCAATGTGCAGATCATAGCCGTGATCGGAAGCCAGATCGCGCCCGGCGACGATCACCGTTCGCCCCGCCATCGCCGCCCGGATGCGGCTGAGTATCTGCCGTGCCTCGTTCTGGCCGAAAGCGCCAAAGGCATTGTTGAGAATGAGCAGCTCCGGCTGCTTGATGAGGCAGCGAGCGAGCGCGATCTGGGTCTTCATGGCGGGGAACAACAGTCGTCCGGCGTAACCGGCCGATTGCTCGAGGCCGCGGCGATAGATCTCTGCGTCGAGGCCGAATTCCGCCAGCGTGTCGCGGATGGCCTCGTCCGCGACCACCGCGTCTTGCGCCACCGCCCCGAACAGAACGTTGTCGCGCACCGGCGCAGCCGCGCAATAGCCCCGCGGATCGTAGAAGGCTATCGCATGGGCGGGGTCCGCCGGTGCGCGCTCATGAAACGCAGCGCGCACTGCCAGGATGCGCGCTTCGACCGCCCGATCGAGCAGGCCGAGGCGGTGCCGCGGCTCGACATAGAGAAGCGCGAGCCCGATCAGCCGCGTATCGTCTGCCTCGTTCGCCGTACCGGCCTCCACCCGGCCGAGCAGGTCGCCATATTCCTGAAAATCCTCCGCGGCGATGAAGGAGTACTGCTCGAACAGCACATGGCCGGGAGGCAGGTCGGCGAATATCTCCAGCATCGTCGCGGCAATGCGCCGCCCGATTCCCAGAAGCGTCTCGGTCAGGCCGAGATCGGTGAGAATCCGGCGTGTCAGCTCATGGTTGGCGAGGCTCGCCCCCACCAGGCCGGAATCCAGCGGCACGCCGAAGACGATGTTCTCGCCGATCGTCGCGTTGCGCGTATAGCGGGCCGGGTCATAGGGCTCGATCGCCGCCCCGATGCCGCGCTCGGCGAGACCGGCTCGGACGCGGGCGCGGATCGCAGAGATGCCCGCGACGAGTTCCGACCCGCTTCCGCGATCGAGCTTGCAGGCAAGACCGAAGCGGAACACGGCGTCGGCCAGGCCGACTATTCTCAGCACCTCGATCAGCTTCAGCTCGAGCTCGGCCTCGTCGGCGGCGCCCGCCCGGCCAGGATCGATCGACCAGCCCGCCGGGTTCACAGTGTCTGGCGCCACCCGACGCAGCCCGTAGAGGATGTTGTCCCGCAGGCTGCCGTCGAGGATCAGCGGCTCGGGGCCGAGATAGGCGATGGCGCGCCCCCGCGCTTCGGCCGAGAGCAGCGATAAGGGCATGTCGGCGATGCTGAGCGCGCCATCCCTGGCGCTCAAGCCACCGCCAAGCAGTTGCGCCAGAACACCCGCCCCCTCGCTCGCCCCGCCCGACAGAGCGATGTGCCGTTGCAGCGGCAGCGACAGCGACAGCCGGTCCAGCACAACGTCGCCGCTCGGATTGGTGACCGAAAGGCCGCGCGCGACGATCTGGCCAGTCGCGGACAGGCAGGCGGCCTCGTCGCCGCCACCGGCGCCGGTTTCCACCGAGGCGTCGCCATCCAGCGCGAAATGCTCGACCACCTGCTGGAACTTGGCTTCGACATCCAGCCGCTGCTGGTCCCAGTCGATCAGCTCCTTCACGGGGGACGGCAGGTCGCGGTAGGCCGCGATGACGGCGATCAGCTGGCCGAGGTCGAGGCGGCCGGCCAGGGCGAAATAGCCCCCGATCACGTAGAACAGGAACGGCGTGATCTGCGCCAGCAGGTTGTTCAGCGTCTTGACCGCGAATTTGCGCCCGTAGAGCCGGTAGCGAATGCCGAAGAGCCGCTCCAGCCGCTGCGCCACCTGGCTTCTCTCGACGGCGGAGGTGCCGTGGTTCGTCACCTCCGCCATGGTCTCGACCACCTCGCCGATCTTGCCGGCGAAGGCACGCGACTCGATCTGCCGCTGCCTCCCGAGGCGGATCTGCTCGCGGCGCAGGCGCGGAATGATGGCGCCCTGGACCAGGATCATGCTGGCCGCGATCAGGCCGAGCGCGACGTTCTGCACGAGAATGAAGGCGAGCGCGGTCAGGGCCTGGCCGGCCAGGAACACCGGCTGCACGAAGGCATCTCCGACGAAACCTCCGATCGGCTCGACTTCGTCCTTGATGATCGTCGCGGCCTCAGGAGGCTTGATGCGCTGGAGCATCTCGGGCCTGAAGCGCAGGATCGCCGAGAACAGATCGAGACGCAGGCGTTGCAAGAGGCGTTCGCCCAACGCGCCCTTTCGCATATTGATGACGTATTTGAAACCGCCGCTTATCAGCACGAGCAGCAGGAAAAGTCCCGACAGCGCAAAGAGATAGGATTGCCTGTCGAGCCATATGCCTTCGAAGAGGATCCGTGGCCCGCCGAAGCTCTCCGGCAGATTCAAAGCGAGGTGAAACAGCCGCGCGGTATCCCGTCCGCCGACGAACGCCTGCCCCTGCAATGCGTCGGATATGATGTGACGGGGTACGTCGAGCGAAAGATAGTAGAACGGCAGGGACAGGACGACGACGCCGATGAGCTTGATCTGCTCGCGGCGGCTGTTGCGCCAGATATAGCCGAAAAAGCCGACCATCGCCGTCGCTTCCTTCGAAAACCGCGGCACTGCTGAACCAAGCCGAGCCGTGTCGTCGCAGCGACCTGCTCTTTTCGGGCCCTTCGTCGAACATTCCGCCTTGAACGGCCGGCATGTGCTCCCGGCGTTCCGAGCAAGGGGAGCGTTTCCGGCGGTCGCTACAGAGAAGCACGTTTGGCATCTGTGACCCCAGTCACAGATGCTCGACGCCCAGACGCGATGAGCATGCTCGCCGCCTCGGCTTCCCCAAGGCGATCGGGGTATGCGCAAGATGCTGCTTGCCGCAGGGAAACCCCGCCTATACTCTCTTGTATGCAAGATGCGCAGTCTTCAGGTTCGCTCGACCGAACCGTCGCAGGAGACGCGCATACGGAATTTGCACTCACCTTCGCGGTGCGGGCGGATCGATCGCTTCGTGGGCCGATGGCGCACGAACAGGGAGGATGCATGGTCGCAGGCAACCGCGTGGCGGGGGCGCTGACTTTTGTCGCGCCTTTGGCTTTCCTGGTCGTTATCTGGGCGGTGGTCGTTCCCGCATTCGAGGTCAGGCCGCAGATCTTCCCAAGCGTTTCGGCCGTTTTCGCCGCAGGCATCGCCGGCCTGCGTGACGGCACCTTGCTGACCCATGTCGCGACCAGCCTGGCTCGCGTCGCGATCGGTACCGTGCTCGCGATCATCGTCGCGGTGCCGCTCGGCATCCTGATGGGAATCAGCAAGGGCGTCTCGGCCTTCCTGACGCCGCTGCTGCGATTCTTCTCCGTCCTCGCCGGCATCGCCTGGATCCCGATCGCGACGCTCTGGTTCGGCTACGGCTTCGGCGCGATCGTCTTCGTCATCTTCAACGCCGTCTTCTTCGTGGTCGTCTACAACACGCTGCTCGGTGTCTCGACCATCCCGATGCCGATCCGCAACGCGGCGGCGTCGCTCGGCGCGGGCCGGCTCGCCATGCTGAGCGACGTGCTGCTCCCCGGCGCCCTGCCGAACATCGTCACCGGCATCCGCACCGGGCTCGGCTTCGCCTGGCGCGGCCTGATCGCGGCCGAGATGATCGCGACCAATGTCGGCCTTGGCTACATGCTGTTCGTCGCGCGCGACTTCTACCAGACCGAGGTGATCATCCTCGGCATGATCGTGATCGGTACGCTCTGGCTGCTGATCGACCGGCTGCTGCTGGCCCCGCTCGAGCGGGCGACCATCGAGCGCTGGGGGCTGGTGCGCGCATGAACGCCGCCCTCGTCCTCTGGAGCTGGTGGGTCCGCACCTCCGCCAAATGGCCGGTGCTGCAGACGCTCGCGCCCTTCGTCCCGGTCGTCGCGCTCTGGTGGGGTGTCGCGGCCTGGGGGCCGTTTCCGCCGGCCTTCTTCCCCTCGCCGATGGATGTCATGCGGGCCTTCGGCGCGCTGGTCTACAAGGGCATCCTGCCGGAATATCTCGGCGACAGCGTCGCCCGGCTTGCCGCCGGAGTGGCCGTCGGCATCGCGCTAGGCATCCCGCTCGGCCTGCTGATCGGGCTGAGCAAGCGGGCCTACACCGCGCTCTGGCCGATCCTGCTGTTTTTCCAGGCGATCGGCGACATCGCCTGGCTGCCGATCCTGATCATCTGGTTCGGCTTCGGCATGACGACGATGACGATCATCATCGTCTACACCGTGCTCTTTCCGGTGGTGCTCAACACCGTGCTCGGCGTCCGCTCGGTGCGGGTCGAGCTCTACCGCGCGGCGCAGAGCCTCGGCGCGACGCCGGCGCGGGTGCTGACCGAGGTGGTGATCCCCGGCGCGCTGCCGAACATCATCACCGGCCTGCGCAACGGGCTCGGCTATGGCTGGCGCGCGCTGATCGCCGCGGAGATGATCGTCGGCACCAGCGGCATCGGCTTCATGATGTTCGATGCGCGCCGGGCCGGCTCCGTGGTCGAAATCGTGCTGGGCATGATCGTGCTTGGCATCCTCTGGTACATTGTCGACGCTTGGGTGCTGGCTCCGATCGAGCGGGCGACGGGGCGTCGCTGGGGACTGGTGACACAGTGAAATCGCTCAGCCTGAAATCGCTCTCCAAGACCTATTTCGACCTCTATGCCGGCTCGCAGCACACGGCGCTGCACGACATCTCGCTCGATGTGCCGGCCGGCGAATTCGTCTCGATCGTCGGCCCGTCCGGCTGCGGCAAGTCGACCATCCTCAACATGGTCGCAGGCTTCATTCCGCAATCGGGCGGCGAGATCCTGGTCGGCGGCGAGCCGGTCAAGGGGCCCGGCGCCGACCGCGGCGTGGTCTTCCAGTCCTTCGCCCTCTTCCCCTGGAAGACGGTGCTGGAGAATGTCGGTTTCGGGCCGAAGATGCGCGGCATCCCCAAGGCCGAGCGCGACGAGATCGCGCGCGAATATCTCGACCTCGTCGGACTTGCCCACGCCGCCGACCGCTATCCCAACGAACTCTCCGGCGGGATGCAGCAGCGTGTCGGCGTGGTCCGGGCGCTGGCCAACAAGCCGGACATCCTCCTGATGGACGAGCCCTTCGCCAGCGTCGACGCCCAAACCCGCATGACCCTGCAGGAGGAGCTGACCCGGATCTGGGAAGAGCGCCGGCCGACGGTGATCTTCATCACCCATGACGTGCCGGAGGCGGTCTTCCTGGCGAACCGCGTCGTCGTGCTGTCGAAGGGCCACATCCTCGAACAGGTCGAGATCCCGCTGGCGCGGCCGCGCATCTGGGACCAGCTGGTCGAGGATGACAGTTTCAAGGAACTCTCGAACAAGGTCCTGGCGCTGGTGAGGGCGGCATGAAGCTGGTCCGCGCCGCGCTGGATTCGAGGCGAGGCCGCATCCTCCTCGGCCTGTTGCTGGCCTGGCTGCTCTGGCAGGCCTGGCTCGCACTTCACGCGCCATCCAAGGTCGCGGACGGCTTCCCCGATCGTCAGCGCGTCAACGCGCTGATCACCCTGCCCTTCATTCCCGAGCGCTTCCATATCCTGATCTTCCAGCGCTTCGGGCGCGTCTCGGGCACCGACGGCAACAGCGTCGAGGTCAGGAACATCGACAAGAACCAACTCAACGCCATCGCCCGCTACTACTGGGTGAGCAGAATTGAGCCCTTGCAACCGGGAGGATAGAGCATGATCACACGCAGGACAGTGCTTGCCGGAGCCGCGGTCATCGCCGCGCCGGCCGTCGTCAGGGCGCAGCAGCTGATCAAGATGAAAGCCGGCATGGTCACCGGCATCGACCAGCTCGGCCTGCCCATCGCGCTGGAACGGGGCTTCTTCGAGAAATGGGGTCTCGATGTCGACATTGCCCGGCCTTATGCGACCGGCGTCGACGCGCTGAACGCCCTTCAGGCCGGCGAGAGCGAGATCGTCCAGGTCGGCGTGCCGATGATCGGCGCCGTCGTACGCGGCATGGATCTGGTGGCGCTCGGCAACTACAGCGGCAATGCCCACCGCGGCGGCTCGGACGCCACCATGGCGCTGATCGCCCGCGCCGATTCCGGGATCAGCAAGGGCGATCTTTCCTCGCTCAAGGGCAAGAAGATCGCGGCCTCCTTCGGCACGATCAACCATCTCTACATCCTCGCCCTGATCGAGAAGGGCGGGCTGACGCCGGCCGACGTCACGCTGGTCAACACGCCGCCGCCGGACATGACGGTCGCTCTCCTCGCCAAGGGCATCGACGCCTTCGTCGGCTGGGACCCCTGGCCGATCATCGCGCTCAAGGACGTGCCGGGCGCGGTCGAGATCATCCGCGGCGGCAACGTCATCGCCTATGTCGGCTTCAATGTCGGCATGCGGCCCTGGGTCGCCGCCAACGGGCCGAAGATCGAGAAGTTCCTGGCAGCGGTCTCCGAGGCCGACCAGTGGATGCGCAAGAACCCGAAGCTCGCCGCGCAGGTCGGCACCCGCTGGATCCCCGGCCTCAAGCAGGAGATCGCCGAGGCGGCGATGGAGTTCAACATCCAGCAGGCCGACCGGCGCCTCTCCGCCAACAACTACCGGGCGATGTGGGCGGCGCTCGACCGGCTGAATCGGCTCGGCTTCCTGAAATCGACCTTCGACGTCAACAAGCACATCGAGCCCAAGCACATCCTCAAGGTGATGCAGGAGCACCCTGCCCTGTTCAACGACCTGCCGCCGATCCCGGCGGATGTCGCGATCGGCCCGGGCTACGAATTCAAGCCCTGAGCTATCCCGCCTGGCGGGCGGCGGCCAGGAGCCGCCGCTCGTTATCCCAATGCGATGTCAGGATGCGTTTCGGTAGAGCGGCCGATCAGCCCTCGCCTTGTTCCCTCGCATCCGAGGTGCCATGCGCCAACGCCAACTCAACTAAAGCTCGCGTCCGGCCTGCCTGAACTCGCCCGGCGACATTCCGAATTCACGCCGGAACATGCGGTTGAAGTTGGCCTGGTCCAGAAAGCCCGAGCGAAATGCGATCGATCCGATCGTTGACGTGCGATCATCGAGCAGAAGCCTGCGAGCATGGTGCAATCTTGCGCTCCAGATTGCCGCGGCCACGCCTGTCGGCTCGTGCTCGAAAGCTCGGTAGAGCGTGGCACGCGAACAGCCCAGAGACGTCGCCAGAAGCTCGACGGAGAATTCCGGATCGGTGCAGTGCCGGGCGATCAGCTGGGATGCTGCCGCCAGCAGCGTCGACTGATCGCCCGCCATATCTCCAGGGCCGGCACCAGCCAGTGCGAGGCGAGCGAACTGGATGGCGATATCGACCGCAGCACTCTGCTCATGCTGCGACAGAGCCATCGCCTCCTGCGCGAGCGTGCGCAGATGCGACGATAGCAGCCTGACGGCGCCGGCCGCGGCCAAGCGTCCGACATTCACGGCCCGGGCGTCACGGGGGAACATCACGCCAAGCTCGCGGTGCTTCAACCAATGCGCGCGGACCGGGCGGGAGAAATCCGTCACGTACACATCGCCCGGCAGCAGGCGCACACGCCGCTCCCCGAAGCTGACCTCGGACCGGCCATCGAGAACCAGCCCGACATAGATCTCGGCGCCACTATCGGCACGGCACCGCTGCTCGGTGCGCTGGACATGGATTCCGGTCGAGACATGGTCCCAGAACTCACCCGCACTGCCGGCGGCTCGCCGCAGGGTCGCCTGAAATGCCGACGCGTCCTCGTCGCGGCCTGCGATCTCCATGCGCTTCAGCACGGTCTGGGACCAGAAATCCAGCCGGTCACGCTGTGGAAGCCCGTCGGTGGAGATCTCCATCATGCCAGATCCGAACTCCGATAAGGGTCGCCGGCGCCTCTCCAAGCCTCGTTTCCCGGCCGAATCGCGCTCCGCATTGCGAGGCCGGAATAAGAGGCGACCGTTCGCGGGATGACAACCTTGCCGGCTTGAGAAGGCCGGACAAGTCCGGGCGAGACGCTACGCCTAACGATGCGTTGCACCGGCACTCTACGAGTTGAACGGAGCTTGCTGGAGAAAACCTTGCTGCCGGATCTGCCCTGCCTGCCGAGAGCGTTGCCGAAAGCGGCATCCGCCCGGCTAGCACGGCGTCTTGCCGCCGTCGCGGTGCTGGGCTCCGCGTTCGCTGTCGCGCCGGCCCCGACGCTTGCCCAATGGGAGCGAGGGGCCTCCTATGCCGGCGTCTGGTCCGTGCGTTTCACCGACTCCTTCGGCCACCGGCAAAGCTGCAGCATCGAATTGTCGGCGGCCGGCAGCATCATGGGGGCATATCGCGCAAACCCTCGCGGCTGCGGCTCCGCCCTGGTCAGCGTGTCGCGCTGGCAGCCGCGGCGGAGCGGCATCTCGCTGGACGATGTCTCCGGCCGGCCGCTGATCGCTCTCCGGGCCGGATGGGACGGGCTTTCGGGTACAGATGAGGCCGGCAGGCCGATCCGGCTGGCCGCGGCCAGCGCGCAGCGCGGCAACGCACTCGGGCCGTCCTTCGATGAGCGCGCTTCGCCGTCATCGCGATGTTCGGTCTATTACGGGCGGTCCGAGCGTTGCGCCGAAGCGCGGGACGTTGCAGCGCCAAGGCTTGCGCCCGGTCAGTCCACGACGGTCAGGATCGTCTACCCCGCCAATCTGCGCCAGTTCCCCTCGCTCGGAGCGCAGTCCCTGGCGCTCATCCCCATGAACACCTGCGTCACCGCCGATTCCTGCACGCGGCAGGAAGACGGAGCCGAATGGTGCCGCATGAATTATGCCGGCCGCACAGGCTATGTCGTGAAGCTCTTCGCGCGCGATGGGCGGCGCCGGATCCTCTACTCGAACCAGTGCGGGCCCTGATGAGACCCGCAGCATGAGCAAGAGCGCAACGGGCAGGCAACGCTACACGGCCTCGGTCGCGCTGCGCTGCATCGCGCTGACGATCGCCGGGCCTTTGGCGCTGGCGCCGCGCGCCGCCCATGCCCAGTTCTTCGATGTGCCCGGCCCCGGCGAGATCGATGAGCGGTTTCGCCCCGGAGGCAGGCAGATCGTTTCCGGAGACCTCACCTCGGCGCAGAACAAGCCGGCATTGAGCATGAGTTCCGTCGGCGGCAGCGATATCGGCCGCTATGGCGATGGCAGCCGCAGCGAGAGCATGCTGCTCACATTCCGATCGGGCACGCTTTCGCTGTCCGGAGATGGCGGCCTCGGCATCTTGG
This sequence comes from Allobosea rubneri, assembly GCF_032464875.1. Classification (NCBI taxonomy): domain Bacteria; kingdom Pseudomonadati; phylum Pseudomonadota; class Alphaproteobacteria; order Hyphomicrobiales; family Alloboseaceae; genus Allobosea; species Allobosea rubneri. Next base: position 61,916 of record NZ_JAWDID010000020.1, on the reverse strand, counting down.
TCGAAACCAGGGGCGGCAATGGCCGCAGCATTCCGCGCGGCAAGCGCGAGCCCGGCGGTTCCGGCGGCCGCGGCGGCGACATCGATATCCTGCTCGAGCCAGCCGCGACGATCCGGACATCGGGGCGATCCGCCCATGGCGTGCAGGCCATCAGCACGGGTGGCGACGGCGGCAATGGCGGCGATGGCCGCGTGCTCGGCCCGACCGGCAAGCCCGGCGGGGACGGCGGCGCGGCCGGGCACATCGCGATCACCAACCGCGGTACGATCCTGACATCCGGTGAGGGAGCCTTCGGCCTCTACGCCCGCAATGCCGGCGGACGTGGCGGAAATGGCGGCGACGACAAGGGCATCATCTATTCCCGAGGTGGCAAGGCCGGCGAGGCCGGCGGCCAGTTCGAGATCACACTGGAGAACAGCGGCTCCGTCGCCACCACGGGCGCGAACGGCATCGGCATCTTCGCCAAGAGCCTCGGCGGCGGTGGCGGCGATGGCGGCGACGCCAAGGGCGGCTTCGTGTCGATCGGCGGTCGCGGAGGCAATTCGGGCGATGGCGGCGACATCGTCGTCACCAATGGCGGCCAGGTCTCGACCGCCGGTCGTCTCGCAGCCGGGCTTTCGCTCGAGACGACGGGCGGAGGCGGTGGCACCGGCGGCTCCGCCCTGGCCGTGACGCCGGGGCTGTTCAATGTCGCGATCGGCGGCGACGCCGGAAGCAGCGGCGATGGCGGCCGGATCAGCGCGGTCAACAGCGGCACGATCATCACGCGAGGCGAGCAGTCGCCGGCAATCAAGGTCGCCAGCACCGGCGGCGGCGGCGGGACGGCCGGCACCGCCAACGTGATCGGCAGCATCAATCTCTTCTCGCTCGGCCTCGGCGGGAATGCGGGCGATGGTGGCCGGGGCGGTGCGGTCGAGGTCACCAACAACGGCCGGCTGGAGACCCAGGCAGCGCAATCCGAGGGCGTGCTCGCGGTCAGCACCGGCGGCGGCGGCGGTCAGGGCGGAGCGGCGAACGTCCTCGGCATCCTCAGCCTGTTCAAACTGGGGATCGGCGGCGCCGGTGGGGCCGGCGGCGACGGTGGCGCAGTCACGGTCGCCAATGGCGGCCAGATTGTCACCAAGGGCGCGCAATCCGCGGCGATATCGGCCCTGAGCGTCGGCGGCGGCGGCGGGCAAGGCGGCGCTGCCGACATCATTTCAGTCTCCCCGGCGGCAAATATCTCGCTTGCGATCGGCGCGACCGGCGGAGCCGGCGGCAATGGCGGCACTGTCCATGTGCACAATGGCGACGCCGGAACGATCGTCACCGGAGCGGCCGGCTCCGTCGGCATCAAGGCGCAGAGCATCGGCCAGGGCGGCGGCAACGGCGGCCTGGCGAGCAGCAGCGCGCTGACGATCGGCCTTGCGCCCTCTACCGTCCCGGTTCCCGCCGTCAACTTCAACATGGCCCTCGGCGGAAGCGGCGCGGCCGGCGGGCGCGGCGGGCCTGTCACCGTGGGCAATGCCGGCGCGGTCACCACGGCCGGAGCCTTCGCCGACGGCATCTTCGCGCAAAGCGCGGGCGGCGGTGGCGGCGAAGGCGGCTTTGCGCTGACGCGCAGCCTGACGATCGGGCCCGGCCACGCGATTTCGATCGCACCGACCATCGGCGGCAAGGGCGGCGCCGGAGGACGCGGCGGCGGCGTGCTCGTGGACAATAGCGGCCGGATCGAGACGACCGGCGACAGCGCCATGGGCGTCTTGGCCCAGAGCATCGGCGGCGGCGGCGGCAAGGGCGGCGGCGTCTTCACCAGCATGGGCGCGAGCTATTCCAGCATCGCCGAGCGCTGGATCAACCCGACGCAGGTGACGGCGCATTCGATTGCGCTGAGCGTCGCCGTCGGTGGCGAAGGTGGCATCGGCAACGCCGGCGACAATGTCATCGTCAAGAATGCGGGTACGATCTCGACCGCCGGCGCGAACGCCTTCGGCATCGCCGCGCAGAGCATTGGCGGCGGCGGCGGCATGGGTGGCAACAGCCAGACGTTGACCGGCGGCAGCGCCACCGTCACCGCCAATGTCACGGTCGGCGGCAAGGGCGGCGCGGGCAACCATGGCGGCAAGGTCGATGTCAGCAATGCCGGCTCGATCTCGACCAAGGGCTCGGGATCGGCCGCGATCTTCGCGCAGAGCGTCGGCGGCGGCGGCGGCCATGGCGGCAGCGCGAGCACGCTGTCGCACGAGGTCTATGAAGCGGCCTTCGCGGCTGGGGGCAACGTCAATGGCATCGCCTCGCTTTGGCAGGCACTGCGCCAGGCCAAGGGGGATCCCGACTTCCTGAAGTCGTGGGGACAGAAGAAGTGGGACATCTCCGCTTCGGTCAGCACCGGGATAGCCCTGGGCGGCAACGGCCTGGGCGGCGGTGATGGTGGCGACGTCAAGGTCGAGAGCACGAAATCCCTGCAGACCGAGGGCGAGCGCTCGCCCGGCATCTTCGCGCAGAGCGTCGGCGGTGGCGGCGGCAATGCCGGCGCCGTCAAGAACGACGAGGAGGAGAACAAGGCGGCCAACATTGTCGGGTTGCTCGCCAAGGTCGGGGAACTGGGGCTCAGCGCGAAGGCCTTCAGCGCATTCAAGGCGCTGGATCTGAGCTTCTCCACCAACATCAATGTCGGCGGCCAGGGCGGCAGCGGCGGCTCCGGCGGCGCCGTCGCCGTCAGCAATCGCGGTGCGATCAGCACGAGATCGGCGGAGTCGCCGGGCATCCTGGCGCAGAGCATCGGCGGTGGCGGCGGCAATGGCGGTCAGATCGGCCAGGAAGCAGAGGCCCCTGCCGCATTCAGCCTGCCTTCGGTCCTCAACCTGCTGCCGCTCTCGCCCAGCGGCAATGTCACGATCGGCGTCGGCGGCAAGGGCGGCGCCAATGGCAGCGGCAGCGTGGTCGTCGTTTCCAACAGCGGCACGATCGCGACGGAGGGAGCAAGTTCAGAGGGCATCCTGGCGCAGAGCATCGGCGGCGGCGGCGGCAATGGCGGCAGCAGCAACAGCGCCGTCGGCTCGGCCAACCTCAACCTGGCGATCGATATCGGCGGCAGAGGTGGCGTTGTCGGCATGGGCAGCTTCGTCGCCGTCAATCACGAAGGCGGTGCGATCTCGACGTCCGGGACGAATTCCGCCGGGATCCTCGCGCAGAGCGTCGGCGGCGGCGGCGGTCGGAGCGCGGCCAGCACCATCGGCGGCGGGCTGGCCATCGAGCGTCTGACGCACAAATCGCAGGTGCAGGCCGGCACGACGGGCAGCGGCGGCGGCATCGGCGGTCCCGTGCAGGTCATCGTCAAAGGCATGGTCACGACCAAAGGCGAGCAGTCGGCCGGCATCGTCGCGCAGAGCATCGGCGGCGGCGGCGGCCTCGTGACCCTTCAGGTCGTGCTGGACGAGAAAACGCTGCGCCCCGAACTCCCGGCTCCGACCCGGACGACCGATACCACGCTCGTCCTGGGCGCTAACGGCGGCACCCAAGGGGATGGCGGCGAGGTCAGGGTCAACCTCGAGGGCACCTTGCAGACATCGGGCGTCAACGCCTTCGGCGTGCTGGCGCAGGGCATCGGCGGCGGCGGCGGCTTCGTCGCGGCGCCGGCGAGCGAAGTGGAGAACGGGCCCCTGAGAGTGACATTGGGGGCGAGCGACGGAGCGACGGGCCACGGCGGTGTCGTCAACGTCCAGGTCGGCACGATCGCGACCATCGGCCGGAACGCCCATGGCGTCGTAGCCCAGAGCATCGGCGCCGGCGGCGGCGTCGCTGGTTTGACGACGAGCGCCGGCAAGGTGTCGCTCGACAGGGCCTCCAGAGGTGGCTTCGGCGATGCGCGCAGCGTCACCGTCGGGGTCGCCGGCAAGGTGAGCACGGCCGGCGACGGCGCCATCGGCATCCTCGCCCAGGCGATCGGCGGCGGTGGTGGCCTGACCGGCGATGCGGCCTCGGTTCGCTACGGATCCGGCCTCGTCAGGGACAGCGGTCTCGTCGGCGGCGCCGGCGAAGGCGGCAATATCGCGATCCATGTCAGTGGCGAGGTCGGCACGGCGGGTGCGAATGCGCCGGCCATCCTGGCGATGAGCCTCGGCAGCGGCGCCGTCTTCTCAGATCAGGGCATCATGCTGATGCGGCCCTGGGAGGCCGCAGGCAACAGCGGCAGGCTGATCGACATTTCCGTCGGCGACAATGGCAAGGTGTCGGCCACCGGGGCGGGTTCACCGGGCATCTATGCGGTCAGCATGGGCAATTCCGGCGCAGGCGCAGGCGCAGGCGGCAGCCATCGCGGCGAGGACATCAGGATCAATATCGGTGCCCGCGCCAGCGTCAGTGGCGGGACGGGTGATCAGGCTGCGGGCATCGCGACCATCACCCCGGCTCTGACGGTGATCGGGAACGCCGGCACGATCTCCGCGCTCGGCGGCCTCGCCATCCAGACGGCAAATAGGGCCAGCATCGAGAACAGCGGTACGGTCGCGGGCAATGTCCTGCTCGGTGCGGGCAGCACGTTCGACAATCGGGAATCCGGCCGCCTGCACAGCGGCACGACCTTGCGCATGGCGACGCTGAACAATGCCGGCATCCTCAATCCCGGCGGCGAAAATGCTCTCGGCGCAACGAGTTTCTCCTTCGTCCGGACCGCGCTGGACGGTTCTCTGCAGCAGAGCGCCACCGGCCGTTACGCGGTGGACCTCGACTACCATGACCGCAAGGGGGATTTTCTCTCGGCCAACGCCCCTTCGCGCTTCGACGGCAAGGTGACACCGCTTCCGCTGCGGGCGCTGCGCGACATTCCGTTGGAGATCGCGAGGTTCGCACAGCCCTTCTCGGGCTACGGCGCCGTTATCGACGACCGCTCGCCCGTGTTCCGCTACGACCTCAAGCAGGCAGGCCAGCAGAGCGTCACCATCGCCATGGGCGCGAAATTCGCTCCTGATGGCCTCGCCCTGGCGAAGGACCAGGCGGAGACGGCGAGTTATCTCCAACAGGTCTGGGACCGGCAAGGTCCCGACAGTCCGGCGGACGGTGTACGGGAGAACGCATCGCGCATCTTCGGGCATCTCAGCCGCGTGCAGAGCGTGGAAGCCTATCTCGGCGCGCTCAAGGAAATCAGCAACGATGCGACAGGCGCCCGCGGCGCCGCGATGGCCAACGAAGCGAGGGCCTTTGCCGAAAGACTTAACAGCTGTCCGGCTTTCGTCAGCGCCGATGCCAGCATGCGCGAGGTCGACTGCGTCTGGGGCCGTTCGATCGCGACGCGGATCGATCGCAGCGGGTCGGTCGACGACAGCGGCTATGGCACGAAGCAGCTGACCTTGCAGGTCGGCGGGCAGAAGCAGGTTTCCCCCGGCTGGTTCCTCGGCGGTTCGCTCGGCTACAGCGCAGCTCATACGACCACGAGCTACGGCGATGTCGATATCCGCTCCCAGGGCGTCATGGCCGGAGCGGTCCTGAAGCGCGAAACCGGCCCATGGCTGTTCTCGGCCTCGCTGCTCGCCGGCTATGACACTGCAGACCTGAAGCGCGATGTCCTGCTCGGCAGCTACTTTGCGCGTGGTTCGGCCACGTCCCACGCATTGCAGCTCGGCGGCAAGCTGCGCGCCTCCTATCAGTTCACCTTCGGCGACTGGTATCTGAAGCCGATGGCGGATCTCGATCTGCATTTCGTCAAGCAGTACGGCTATCGCGAGCACGGTTCGGGCATCTTCGACCTCGCTACGCTCGACCAAAGCCGGTTCGGCGCCATGGTCTCTCCTGCCATCGAGATCGGAAGTCGTTTCGAGTTCGTCGGCATGGTTTCGCGCGCCTATCTCAATGTCGGCGCGAGCTTCGCGAGCGGGGATGGCTGGCAGCAGAAGCAGCGCTTCGCCGCACTAGGGGCCGGCGACGGGCTTGCAAGCTTCGAGTCCGAGACGGGCATGCCGCGAATCTACGGCAATGCGAAGGCAGGCATCGACCTCGTGACGAAATCCGGTTGGGAACTGCGCGCGGAGTACGGCCTGCGCGCTGCCAACGGCTACCGCGAACACAACGCCGAGCTCCGCGCCGCTCTGCGCTTCTGAAGAAGAGGCGTGGCGTGCCCCGCCTTCGCTCGCAAAATTGCACCTGACGAGAAACTCGATCAGGCGCTCAAAGACACCCTCCCGGCAAGCGACCCTATTGCCGAGCAGGTACCGGTTACCGCGGGCTGCACAGAGGATCAAAAATGATCGAGGCGCCCCCCTATGGCCTGGCGAGTGCCGGACTAGAAGCCGACGTTGCTCAGGCTGAGATACCCGAGACATCGGCGGGTCCCATGGTCCATTTCGCGCGGCCTCCGAGCTCCCGTCCTATTGCTCGCACCTTCTCGCCAGAACCAGTATTGACTTAAGAATAAAGCCGACAAGGACCTCGTTGACCTAGAGGACCTCCCTTCACTTTCATGCATTCGGCAACAGCGATCAGCGAGAAACGATATTGCGCAGGATTGGTCGCTCGCATAATAATTGATCCGCCGAACAACGATTTCGGCCCAGGTCCAGCTGATTGCGGGCCTTTCTTTCAAGGGGGACGCTCACTAACTCGGAGGAAGCATCGATGACTCGACGTGTTCGCTTCGTGTTGCCCTATGCCCTACTGGCCTCTGTTGCCCTGCCTGGAATGGCAACAGCCCAAAGCGGCGGAACTCCCGGGCTCACCAGTACTACCGTGATGTCCGGCCGCGACCTGACCTGGGACATGGCCTTCCTGCCCGACGGCACGATGTTCTTCACAGAGAAGTGCAGCGGTCTCTCGGTCCGGCTACCATCCGGCAAGATCAACGCCTTGCTCGGCATCAAGGATTCCAAAAACTACCCTGACACCGCATCCGATCTCTTCTGCGGTGGTCAGGCTGGAATGTACGGTGTCGCGATCGACCCGGAATTCGCCACCAACCGCTTCATCTACGTGGCCTCGGCTTCGAACATGACCGCGCCGGGAACCAATCGGGTGCTGCGGCTGACGGTCAATCCCGATCTGACCAAGGTCTCGAACCGGCAGGATATCGTCACCGACATCGCCTACAAGCCCTTGCCCAGCAACCATCCCTTCGGCGATCCTGGCGCGCATAATGGCGGGCGCCTGCGCTTCGGCCCCGGGGACGGCTTTCTCTATGTGACGACGGGCGACACCCATAATGGCGAGGTGCCGCAAAGCCCGACCCGCATGGGTGGCAAGGTCCTGCGCATCGACCGGGACGGCAAGGCCGCACCCGGCAACAATGCACCGCAGGGCTTCGATCCACGGATATTCACCTATGGACATCGCAACCCGCAGGGCATCTGCTTCCGCCCGGGCACCAACCAGCCCTACACGGCGGAGAACGGCCCCTGGCACAGCGACGAGGTGACGGCACTCACCGCCGGCGGCAATGCCGGCTGGGATCCGCGCCCCAATATGGCGGGGCGCGCCGACTGTCCCGACAACTACTGCGGCTACTCGCCGAACCAGATGGGCGCGGTGGATCCGAAGGATCGCTCGGCGTTCATGCCGATGACCGACACCAAGACCTACCCCAACGCGATGAAGCCGGCCTGGAACAACGAACTGCTCTCGCAGGGCATGTCGTCATGCGTGTTCCTGAACGGCCCGCAGTGGAAGGACTGGAACGGCCGGATGGTGGTGACCTTCATGGGCATCGGCATCCACGGAACGCCGGTCGGCAACCGGCTCGACGTGCTCGACATCACGCCCGACGGCTCGTCCGCCAAGCGCACCACGATCTCCCTGCCGATGCCGGCCGGGCGATTCCGCTCGGTCGTGCAGGCGCCTGACGGCAGCATGTACGTGGCGACCGATCAGGGCGACGTCTACCAGCTCAAGCCCAACTGAGCGCGAACAGCAGCCGCGCCCGCCGATCAGGCGGCGCGGCTGGCCTGTCCTCTGCTGAGATGCCGCCCCTGCGATCCCGCCCGATCCGGATCGCGCATGAGGGAATTCTGCCCATGCCTGACTTTCGCCAATGCGCGACAGCCTTCTTCGTCGCGCTTCTGACCTCGTCGAGCGCCGTCGCGAGCCCGGAACTCGCCAGGAGCAAGAACTGCGTGGCCTGCCACCACCTCGAACGCAAGATGATCGGTCCGGCCTTCAAGGCGGTCGCCGAGCGCTACGGCAAGGACGAAGCCGCGATCAAGACGTTGAGCGAGAAGGTCGTGAAAGGCGGTGGCGGCGTTTGGGGACAAACGCCGATGCCCCCGCAACCGGCCGTTTCGCCGGAAGACGCCGAAATTCTCGTGAAGTGGATTCTCTCCCAGTAGCGAGACTTGAGTGTCGGCCCCGCGAGGAGCTGACGCGGGCCGATGTTGAAGGACGGCTCGTCCTTCGTCGACGCAGCGAGATGACGCCGCCCGGCCGTCGGCCTCGTTTGCAACACGCTGGAGCCGGGTGTAACCTTCGCCTGCTTTCCCGAGCGAAAGCTGGCGACGATCTGGAGATACCGATCATGCGCAAGTGGAAAAAGCCCACGATCATCGAAGTCACGGTCGGCTGCGAAGTGACGTCCTACGCTCCCGCCAAGCTCTGACGTTTCGGTTCAGCGGCCCAAAGCTATTGTCCTAGGCGGGACGCAGAGGCGTCTTCTCGGGTTGGCGCCGAGCAATGAGTGTTGCGGCATGAGGACCGGCCTCCCCTCCGCGAAACAGCCGGGAGGCCGGTCATCGCGCTTTTGTGCGATGCGTTCCGCATCGTCGCCTGATCTGGTGCTTGACGAGTTCGCGCGAGCCGCCGCCCCATGAAAGCCGACGTCACGCATATCGATATCGCAACCCTTGTCCCGGCCTTGCCCCGTGGCGTTCGCTTGCGCTTCGACGAGAGCCGCCGGCAATGGTTCCTTCTCGGCCCTGAGCGTGTCTTCGAGCCCGACGAGATCGCGCTCGAGATCCTGAAACGCGTCGATGGTCAGCGCAGCGTTGAAGCCATAGCGCAGGAACTGGCGACGGCGTTCGAAGCGGACCGCGACGAGATCGCCGGCGACGTCATGGCGTTTCTGCGTGGCCTCGCCGATCAGAGGATGGTTGATCTGTGAGCGATGTCGAGACGCTCCCGCAAGCCGCGCCCGCCCGGCCGACATTGCCGCCGCCCATGGGCCTGCTGGCGGAGCTGACCCATCGCTGTTCCCTGCGCTGCCCCTATTGCTCCAACCCGCTCGAACTCGATCGGCGCTCGCAGGAACTCTCTACTGCCGAGTGGAAGCGGCTGATCGATGAAGCCGCCGCCCTCGGGGTGCTGCACATCTACTTTTCCGGCGGCGAGCCGATGCTGCGGCGCGATATCGCCGAGCTTGTCGCCCACGCGCGTGATGCCGGACTCTACACAAACATGATCACCTCCGGCGTCGGCTTTCAGCCGGCCGTGCTGGACGCAGTGGCCGAGGCCGGACTCGACCATATCCAGCTCTCGGTACAGGCGATCGACGCCAGGACCTGCGATCGTGTCGCCGGCTATGAGGGCGCTGCTGAGCGCAAGCGCATCGTCGCGGCCGCCATTGCCCGGCTCGGCCTGCGCCTCACCGTGAACGCCGTCATCCACCGCGAAAACGTGCACGAGATTCCCGCCTTTGTTGAGCTTGCCGAAGCCTGGGACGCAGCGCGGATCGAGATCGCCCATGTGCAGTATTACGGCTGGGGCCTGGTCAACCGCGCCAGGCTGATGCCGACGCGCCAGCAGGTCGAGACCGCGATGGTGCAGGTCGACGAGGCGCGGAGCCGCACGGTGGGGCGCCTCGTCATCGACAGCGTGCTGCCCGACTATTATGCCCGCTATCCGAAGGCCTGCATGGGCGGCTGGGGCGCACGGCTGATGAATGTCACGCCCTCGGGCCGCGCCCTGCCCTGCCATGCCGCGGAGACGATCGCGGGGCTCGCCTTCGACAATGTACGCGAGGCCAGCCTGTCGGAGATCTGGTATCGCGGCGCAGCGTTCAACGCCTTCCGCGGCACGGACTGGATGAAGGAGCCGTGCCGCAGCTGCGCACGCAAGGAGCAGGATTTCGGTGGCTGCCGCTGCCAGGCCATGGCCCTCGCTGGGGACGCGGCCGCGACCGACCCCGCCTGCTCGCTGTCGCCGCTGCACGAAAAGCTGGTTGCGCTGGCGGAAGCAGAGGCTGCCTCCGAGCGCAGCGACTTCATCTACCGCGGCTATCAGGGCGTTTGACGAAGGCAGCGTTCTGAGCCGGAGTAACCTGGCTCTTCTGAAACGCCGTCAAGGCACCGGCACGAAAGCGCCGGGCGGAACATGGCCGGGCGCGACATAGGCGTGATGCAGTGCATCCAGCATCGCCCAGAGCACGTCGCATTTGAACTCCAGCGCCGCGATCACCGCCTGCTGCTCGGCGGGCGTGCGGGCATGGACCGTCACATAGCCGAGGGCGGTCTCGACATCGCGCCGCGCCTGCTCCGGACGGGCGGTGAAATAGCTCAGGCTCTCGGGGCTGACGAAGTCGTAATGCGCCAGCATGCCTTCGACGCGGTTGCGGATGATCTTTGGCGAGAACAGCTCGGTCAGCGAGGAAGCGACCGCCTCCAGCAGAGGCCGCTCGCGCACGAAATTGACATAGGCCTCGACCGCGAAACGAGTCGCAGGCAGCACGCCGCGATGGGCCTGCACATCCGCTCGCGCCAGCCCCAGACTTTCGCAGAGCCGCAGCCAGCGCTCGATCCCACCTTCGCCATCATGGTCGCCGTCATGGTCGACGAGGCGCTGACGCCAGGCCCGGCGGAGCGCGGGATCATTGGCCCGGGCGATCAGATAGGCGTCCTTCACCGGGATATGGGCCTGATAGGTGAAGCGGTTGAGCGCCCAGGCCTGGACCTCGCCCTTGCTGCACTGGCCGGAGTGGAGCCGCGCATGGAAGGGGTGCTTGTCGTGATAGCGCGCCTCGCCGACCTCGCGCAGGCGCCGTTCCAGTTCCTCGGGCGATAGCAAAGCGCTCACAGCTCGATCTCCATGCCGTCATGGGCCACCGCGACACCAGCCGCTTCGATCATCAGACGTTCCGGCGATCCCGCGATCAACGCCGGATTGGTGTTGTTGAGATGGATGTAGACTTTTCGCGCGACCGGGAGCCCTGAAAGCCAGGCCAACGAGCCATCGTCGCCGGCGATCGGCATATGCCCCATGCGGCGGCCGGTCTTTTGGCCGACGCCAGCCCGGATCATCTCGTCGTCGGTGAACAAGGTACCGTCGAAGAAAAGCAGATCCGCGCCGTCCACCCTGGTACGCAGATCGTCGGACAGGGCGGCGCAACCCGGTATGTAGACGATCGATCGCCCGCCACCGCTGATCCTGACGCCCGCCGTTTCCCCGGCCTCGGATTCGAGCTTTGGATCCTGGTCCTCAAGGTAGAGCGGAGCCTTGCCGGGAACCGGGAACAGCTCCGCCGCGAGGCCGCCGGCCAACATGATTGGCGCCGAGGCGCTTGCGGCCACGCGGCGTGCCGGCACCGCGGCGAAGATCGGATTGGCGGCGATCGCATCGAGAACCGGCGGCAACGCGACCAGATCGAACGCATGTCGCTCGCGCAGGCTGAGCAGCCCCGTGACATGGTCGATCTCGGCGCTGCTCAGGATAACCGCGCCGATCGGCGAATGCCGCTCCTCGCGCGGCCACAGGGCCGGCGTCGCGCGGATCTGGCTGCCGAGATCGGGGGACGCGTTCAGCAGGGTCCAGTTCGCGCCATCGAGGCTCACCGCGAGGCTCGCCTGCGTTCGCCAGGGGGCGCGGGGATCCCCGTTCCAGGCCATCGCACAGACACGGCACCCGCAATTCCATTGCGGGAAACCGCCGCCGGCCGCGGCGCCGAGCACGATGGCCTTCACCGGTGCGCCTCGGATCGCCGCTTTCCTGCAAGCTCATCGGGCGTACGCACCGGCCTCCGGCCCCTCGCCCCGCATTCGCCCCAGGACATCTCCGGCTCCTTCGATCGTTCGAAGTGTCGATGAACGCGGGCATGCCGTTCGCGCCGCCAGCGTTAGCCTAGGCGCTGTGTGCCCTCTGCTTCAACACCCACGCCATTGCACGGCGTTACCGCATCAGATGCTTGATGCCGCCGACCGCCTCGTTGACGCCCAGGCCAACCTCTTTGGTGATGCCGCTGAACGCGCCGACGACGGCTCCGACGACGGTGCCCGCGCTGGCGACGCCAATCGTCCCCTTGGTGAGAGCGCTGCCCTTAGCGGAACTGTCGGAGACGGACCGACCTATCCTTCTCAGGCCGTCCAACACATTGTAGCCGCCGTTCACGTCTTCCAACCTCTCGTCGTTCAGCGGAATGTTGTTTCGTTCCGTGCTCATTAACCTGCTCCTGCTCGGGCAAGGCCCGTCGTTGAGCAAGCTGTAGCCTCGCCGGCTTACAGGACGCTTACAGGGGTGCCGTGCCGCCCTGAGCAGCCCCCTCGCCCGGCCCGCGTGGCGGTTGTTCAGTACCGGGCCGAACCGGATCGGCTCGCCAGAGCTTCCCGGCCGGTTAGATGAATCATCTTCATCAAAGCGCACATTCTGCAAATTTGTCTTTCGCGGCGCGTCGGATACCCTGCCAGACATGCGCCGCTATCCGCGTCGGTCTGGGAGCTCGGGATAAGCCATGCGGTCGCAGCTCTATGCCCGTCTGAAGCTGCGGCAGATCGAGATCATCATCGCCGTGGCCGAGCAGGGCAGCTTTCTCGCCGCAGCCCACACGCTCAGCATCACGCAACCGGCCGTGTCGAAGGCGGTGCAGGATGTCGAGCAGGTCATCGGCCACCAGATCTTCGACAGGACGGCGCGCGGGGTGATGATCACCCCTTTCGGCTGCGCCGTCGTCGAACGGGGCCGGGCGATGCTGTCGCTGGTCGAGCGCCTCGCCGATGATGTCGGCCTGATCGAGCAGGGCCGCGCCGGTACGCTGGTGATCGGCGCCCTGCCGACCGCCGCGACGAGCGTGCTGCCGCCGACCCTCGGCCGGCTGCGCGCCTCGAACCCCGAGCTCAACATCCGGCTGGTGCAGGGCCGGACGGCCGAGCTGATGCCCCAGCTCGAAAGCGGCAAGCTCGACCTGATCGTCGGCCGGCTCTACGAGCTCGAGACGCCCCACGACGTCCACCGCGAGACGATCTATCACGAGCCGATCTCGGTGCTGGCGCGGGCCGGTCACCCGCTGCTGCAAGGCTCGGAAGCCGCGACGGCGAGCCTCGCCGATTGCGGATTGGTGCTGCCCTCGCTCGAACAGCGGCTCGGCCAGGAGATCGATTCAGTCATCGCCTATTCCGGCCTCGACATGCCCGGCGCGCCGCTGCGCTCGAGCTCGATCTCGTTCATCCGCGAGCTGATCCTGTCGAGCAACTACGTCACCGTGCTGCCGCGGCTGATGCTCGCGGGCGATCTCGGGCGCGGGGCGGTGCAGATCCTTCCGGTCGCGATGGCCTCGAGCAGCCGGCCGGCCGGGATCATCACCCTCCGGAACCGCCGTCGCCCGGCCGCCGTCGCGGCGCTGGTCGCGGCATTGCGCGAGCATCTGCGCGAGTTGCGGGCGACCGGCCTGCTCGACGATGACGGGGCCGCGCCGTCCGTCAGCGCAGCCTGATATTCCCCGCGCTTATAGCTTTTCGCCAGGCCGCGCCGAAGACTTCGCGCCGCCCCCGCCGCTAGCCTGCCGCCATCGATCCCAGGGCGAGCCGGCATGCTGCAAGAGACCTCACGCGAAACACTCTCCGAGCGGAGCCTGGACCTGCTCTTCCGCGAGGCCCGCACCCATCACGCCTGGCTGCCCCGCCCCGTCACGGAGGCACAGCTGCGCGAGCTGCATGCGCTCTCCCGCATGGCGCCGACCAGCAACAATATCAGTCCGCAGCGCATCGTCTTCGTCGTCTCGCCCGAGGCCAAGCAGCGGCTGCGCCGTGGCCTGAAGCCCGGCAATGTCGACAAGACCATGGCGGCGCCGGTCACCGCCATCCTCGGCATCGACAGCCGCTTCTTCGACCATCTCGAACTCCTGGCCCCGCATGCCGTCGACCGCCGGGCCGGCTATCTCGCCGACCCCGATCTCGCGACGCGTGCGGCCTTCCGTAATGCAACCCTCCAGGGTGCCTATCTGCTGATGGCGGCGCGTGCGCTCGGCCTCGATTGCGGGCCGATGTCGGGCTTCCTGCACGATATCGTCGACGAGGAGTTCTTCCCAGGCGGACAGGTCAAGTCGAACTTCCTGATCAATATCGGCTACGGCGACCCGTCCGGCGTGAGGCCGCGGGCCGCCCGCTTCGCCTTCGACGACGTCTGCCAGATCCTCTGACCAGCGCTTCGCCACTCGCCAGCGAAAGGACCGAGCCATGGGCCAACCCGTTCCCGATCGCGCCAATCGGCCGCGCCTGTGCTTCATCGGCTTCGGCGAGGCCGGCCAGGCCTTTGCCGGCGGCCTGATCGAGGCCGGCCTTCACGACATCGCCGCCTACGACATTGCAAGCGAGGAGGCTCGGGTCCGCGAGCCCGCCGCAAGGCTCGGCGTTCGCCTGGCCCCCAGCCTCGCCGAGGCGCTCTCCGGCGCGGATTTCGTGTTCTCGGCGGTCACCGCCGCCTCCAGCATCGAAGCGGCGCGCGCGGCTGCGGCGCATCTCGCGGACGGACAGGTCTTCGTCGATGTGAATTCCGTCTCGCCGGGTCGTAAACGCGAGGCCGCCGCGCTCTTCGCTCGCCCCGGCGCCTATCTCGACCTGGCGATCATGGCGCCGGTCCATCCCAAGCGCCATGCCACGCCTTGCCTGGTCGCGGGCGAGGCCGGCGAGCGCTTCATCGCGATCTTCGGCGAGTTCGGGATGAGCCTCGCCAAGGCGAGCGACGAGATCGGCGCGGCGACCACCATCAAGATGGTCCGCAGCGTCATGGTGAAGGGGCTGGAAGCATTGAGTTACGAGTGCTTCATGGCTGCGCACAAGGCCGGCGTCGAGGAGACGATCCTCGCCTCGCTCGGGCGCAGCTATCCCGGTTTCGACTGGCCGGTGGCGGTTCCCTACAATGTCAGCCGCATGCTCCAGCATGGGGTCAGGCGGGCCGCCGAGATGCGCGAAGTGGCACTCACCTTGCGCGAGCTTGGCCTCGATCCGGCCGTGACCGAGGGCGTCGTCGTCCAGCAGGAGCGGCTCGGCAGGCTCGGGCTGCAGCTCGGCCCCGAAGGGGGGCTCGCGATGCTCGAAAAGGTCGAGGACGCGCTCGGCGCGACCGCTCCAAACGGCGGGTATTCTCAAAAGTTATAGATCGAACCCGAGACCGGGCGAAGACCTGCCCGCCGCGACCCGGTACCCAGGTCAGAACCAAGAATTTCGAGGTGCCCGTCGCATGGACGCAAGGTGCCCGCCGCGAACAGGGAGAGAGATGAGATGAGCCAGCCGATCGCCGCAGATCGCCGCGAGCCGCATGATCCGGCGAAGGGCGCGGCCCCCACCGACGTCCTGCCGCGGAACCGCCAGCTCTATTTCAACGGCGACTGGCACTCGGCCGGCGGCAAGATGCTCGAACTCTTCAACCCGGCGACCGGCGCCTCGCTCGGCGAGGTCGCGCAGGCCACGGCAGGCGATGTCGATGCGGCGGTCAAGGCCGCGAAGGCCGCCTACCGCGTCTGGCGCAATGTCGCGCCGGCGGAACGCGCCAAGATCCTGCGGCGGATCGCCGAGATCGTCAGGGCCAATGCCCGCGAACTCGCCCTGATCGACGCGATCGACGGCGGCAACCCGGTCCACGAAATGCTCGGCGACGTCGCCAATGCCGCCGCGCAGCTCGACTTCTTCGCCGGGCTCGTCACCGAGATGAAGGGCCAGTCGGTTCCGCTCGGCCGGGACTCGGTGAATTTCTCGGTGCGCGAGCCGCGCGGCGTGATCGGCCGCATCATCCCGTTCAACCACCCCTTCATGTTCTGCGCGGCCAAATCGGCAGCGCCCCTCGCCGCCGGCAACACCGTCATCGTCAAGCCGCCGGATCAGGCGCCGCTGAGCTCGCTGCGCTTCGCCGAGCTGATCGAGGGCTTGCTGCCGCCGGGCGTCTTCAACGTCCTGCCCGGCGGCCGCGATGCGGGGGCGGCGCTGGCCTCGCACCCCGATGTCGCGATGATCTCGCTGATCGGCAGCGTCCAGGCCGGCCGGGCCGTGATGAAGGCCGGCGCCGACACGATCAAGCCGGTGCTGCTCGAGCTCGGCGGCAAGAACGCGCTCGTCGCGCTCGCCGACGCCGATCCCGACGAGGTCGCGGCCGCCGTCGTTGCCGGCATGAACTTCATCTGGTGCGGCCAGTCCTGCGGCTCGACCAGCCGCGCCTTCCTGCATGAGTCCATTCACGACGCGGTGGTCGAGCGGATCGCCGAGCGCGTGAAGCATTTCCGGCCGGGCGACCCGTCCGACCCGGCGACCACCATGGGCGCGATCATCAGCCGGCAGCAGCTCGACAAGGTGATGGGTTTCATCGCCGACACCAAGGCGGAAGGCGCAAAGCTGCTCTGCGGCGGCGGGCGTCCGCAGGATCCTGCGCTGGCCAAGGGCAACTTCGTCGAGCCGACGGTGTTCACCGAGGTGACGCCGGCGATGCGCCTTGCCCGCGAGGAGGTCTTCGGACCGGTGCTCGCCGTGTTTCGCTGGAGCGACGAGGCGAGCATGCTCGAGACGGTCAACAGCGTCGAATACGGGCTGACCTGCTCGATCTGGACCAATGATGTGCGCGATGCCCACCGCCTCGCCGCCGAAGTCCAGGCCGGCTTCGTCTGGATCAACGAGGTCTCGCGGCATTTCCTCGGCACGCCCTTCGGCGGCTACAAGCAGTCCGGTCTCGGGCGCGAGGAATGCCTTGAGGAGCTGCTGAGCTACACGCAGGAAAAGCACATCCACGTGAACCTCAAGCGGCCCGCAAGAGCCTGATTTTCCATAAATTTTACAGACGAAGGCTCCGCAAGAGAGCTGCCAGACCGCAATCTGAAAGGGAGAAGAACATGCGCCAGCTCCGTGGACGCTTCGCCTGCCTGCTTTCCGCCGCCGCCATGCTTGCGATCTCGACGGCGCCCGGCTCCGCCCAGGCGCCGGCCTACCCCTCGGACCGGATCAACATGACCGTGGCCTTCGCAGCCGGCGGCTTCGTCGACACCTTCGCCCGTATCGTCGGCCAGAAGCTCAACGAGAAATGGGGCAAGGCGGTCACCGTCGAGAACCGGGCCGGAGCCGGCGGCAACACCGCCGCGGCCCTGATCGCCAACGCCAAGCCGGACGGGCTCAACCTGCTCGTCACTTCCACCGCGATCGCGATCAACGAGACCCTCTACAAGAAGCGTGACTACGCGCTCGATCAGCTCGTGCCGGTGGCGATCGCCGCCTCCTCGCCCGAGAGCATCGCAACCCATCCGTCGAAACCCGGCACGCTGAAGGACTATCTCGCCTGGGCGAAGGGCAACGAGGTCACCTTCGCCAGCGCTGGCGTCGGCTCAGGCTCGCATCTGGCGACCGAGTATTTCCTGAAGACGCTGGCCAAGCAGCCCGCCACCCATATCCCGTTCCGCGGCGGCGCCCTCTCTGTGCAGGCCGCGCTCGGCAACCAGGTCGACATGGTCGCCTCCTCCTTCGGCATCATCCCGCAGGTCGTCGAGGGCAAGCTGAAGGGCCTCGCCGTCGCGAGCGAGACGCGCGTCGCGGCGATGCCTGACGTGCCGACCTACACGGAAGCCGGCTATCCCTTCGTCGCCGAATCCTGGGTGGGCATCTTCGCCCCAGCCAAGACGCCGCCGGCCATCATCGAGCAGCTCAACGCCGCCATCACCGAGATCGTCAACGACCCGCAGACCAAGCAGAAGCTGCTCGGCATGGGCTATCTGCTTCATACCCGCTCAGCTCCGCAGACCGCCGCCTATCTCAAGGACGAGGTGCGCAAATGGGGCGAGATGGTGCAGGCCGTCGGCGTGACCGTCGAATGACCTCCGCGCCCTCGCAACTGCCGCACAAGCCTCATTCCTCGATCAGGGCGAGCCAGCCATGAGCCAGTCCCAGCATGGCTCCGGCGCGAGATTGGCGGTCCGTTCGCCGCAGAACCTCGTGTCCGGACTGATCCTGATCGGCGCGGCGCTCTTCGTCGTCTGGATGCTCGGCAATCTCTCGCAGGGCACGTTGCGGGTGATGGGCCCGGCGATGGTGCCGCGCTGGACGGCGGCCGCGATTGGCCTCTTCGGCGCCGTACTGGTGGTCATGGGCTTCACCCAGGAGGGCGACGCGTTGGAGCGCTGGCATTTGCGCGGCCCCGCCTTCGTGCTCGCCGGCATCGTGCTGTTCGCGGCGACGATCCGCCAGCCCGGCTTCATCGTGGCGGCGCCGCTCGCCATGATCGTCGCGGGCTTCGGCTCGCGCGAGGTCAGGCCGCGCGAGCTCGTGATCTTCGCACTGGTGATGACGCTGGCGTGCGCGCTGCTGTTCCGCTTCGCGCTCAACCAGCCGATCCCGATGCTGGTCCTGCCGGCATTCTCGATCAATCTCTGAGGCGGGCATGGAACTGGTCCAGAATCTCGGCCTCGGCCTCGGCATCGCGCTGTCGCCGACCAATATCGCGCTCTGCTTCGCCGGCTGCATGCTCGGCACGCTGATCGGCGTGCTGCCCGGCATCGGGCCGATCGCAACGATCGCGATCCTGCTGCCGCTGACCTTCGGGCTCGATCCGACGGCGGCGCTGATCATGCTGGCCGGCATCTATTACGGTGCACAATATGGCGGCTCCACCGCCTCGATCCTGCTCAACATTCCCGGCGAGTCGAGCGCGGTCGTCACCGCCATCGACGGCCACGAGATGGCCAGGCAGGGCCGCGCCGGCATCGCGCTGGGCATCTCGGCGATCGGCTCCTTCATCGCCGGCACGGTGGCGACGCTGGTCATCGCCGCGCTCGCCGCGCCGCTCGCCGGGATCGCCCTGATCTTCGGCCCGGCCGAGTATTTCGCGCTGATGCTGATGGGCCTTGCCTTCGCCGTGCTGCTGGCGCGCGGCTCGGTGCTCAAGGCGATCATCATGATCCTGGTCGGCGTGCTGCTCTCGACGGTCGGCCCCGACCTGACCACCGGCCAGCTCCGCCTGACCTTCGGGGCGACCTGGCTCGCCGACGGCATCGAGATCGCTCTGCTCGGCATGGGTCTGTTCGGCATCGCCGAGGTCTTCCGCAGCCTGGAGCATGGCGAGGCCCGCAAGGTCCGCGACACCCAGATCGGCCGCCTTCTGCCCGGCCGCGACGAGCTGCGCGCCTCGGCCAAGCCGATCGCGCGCGGCACGCTGCTCGGCTCGATCCTCGGCATCCTGCCCGGCAACGGCGCCGTGCTCGCCCCTTACGCCTCCTATACGCTGGAGAAGAAGCTCGCCCGCGAGCCGCGGCGCTTCGGCCGTGGCGCCATCGAAGGCGTCGCGGGACCGGAATCCGCCAACAACGCCGGTGCGCAGACCTCCTTCATCCCCCTGCTGACGCTCGGCATCCCCCCGAACGCGGTGATGGCGCTGATGGTCGGCGCGATGACGATCCACGGCATCGTGCCCGGGCCGCAGATCATGACCAAGATGCCGGACCTGTTCTGGGGCCTGATCGCCTCGATGTGGATCGGCAACCTTATGCTGCTCGTCATCAACCTGCCGATGGTCGGGCTCTGGGTGAAGCTGCTGAAGGTGCCCTACCGGCTGATGTTCGTCGGCATCGTGATTTTCTGCTGCATCGGCGTCTACTCGATCAACAGCGAGCCGGCCGACATCCTGATCATGGGCGCGCTCGCCGTCTTCGGCTACGGGCTGACCAAGTTCGGCTTCGAGCCGGCGCCGCTGACGCTCGGCTTCGTGCTCGGCCGGATGATGGAGGAGAACCTCCGCCAGGCGCTGATGATCTCGCGCGGCAATCTCATGACCTTCGTCGAGCGGCCGATCGCCGCCATCCTCATCGTGATCGCGCTCGCGATGCTCACGGTCGCCGTCCTCCCGGCGATCCGCAAGGGCCGCGACGAGGTCTTCAGCGAATAGGCGCGGCTGAAGCCGCGACAGAACCATGGACAGCAACATGCATAGCGAGACGGGCGCCGCGGCGACGACGGAACGGTGGGGCAGCGACGTCGTCGCCGAGACCATCAGGGCACTGGGCTACCGCCATGTCGCGCTGGTGCCGGGGGCGAGCTTCCGCGGCCTGCACGACAGCCTGGTGAACCATCTCGGCAATCACGACCCGGCGATGATCGTCTGCCTGCACGAGGAGCATGCGGTCGCCATCGCAGACGGCTTCTCGCGCGTGGCGCAGGAGCCGATGGCGGTGATCCTGCACTCCAATGTCGGGCTGATGCACGCCACGATGACGATCTTCAACGCCTGGTGCGACCGCCGGCCGATGCTGATCATCGGCGCCACCGGCCCGGTCGACGCCCATCGCCGCCGGCCCTGGATCGACTGGATCCACACCGCGCGCGACCAGGGCGCGCTGGTGCGCCATTATACGAAATGGGACGATCAGCCGGCTTCGGCCGAGGCTGCGGTGGAATCGCTGCTGCGGGCCGACCAGATCGCCCGCACGGCACCGACCGGCCCGGTCTATGTCTGCCTCGACGCCGAGATGCAGGAGGCCCGGCTCGATCGCGAGGTCGCCGTGCCGGATGTCCGACGCTTCGCCCCGCCCCGTCCTGCCGCCGCGCCGGCGGAGGACCTCGCCGCCACGCTTGCGATCCTGCGCGCCGCAAAGGCGCCTGTCCTGCTCGTCGGCCGGGTCTCGCGCAGCTGCGCCGACTGGCAGCGTCGCATCGCGCTGGCCGAACGCCTGGGCGCGACGGTACTGACCACGACGCACAACGCGCCGGGCTTTCCGACCGAGCATGCCCTGCACGGGCTGGCACCGGTCGGCGAGCGGCCGAACGAGGCCGAAATGGTGCTGCTGCGCGCAGCCGATGCGATCATCAGCCTCGACTGGCACGACCTCGCAGGCTTCCTCAGTGCCCGCTGCGGCGCCTCGCAGACGCAGAAGCCGCTGGACATCCCGATCGTGCATTGCTCGCTCGACGGCCATGTCGCCAATGGCTGGAGCATGGACCATCAGGCCCTGCCGGCGAGCGATGTCAGGGTGGCGGCCGATCCCGACCGCTTCGTGGCCCAGCTCCTCGAGGCCACCGGTGCCGACTGGGGCCCGGCCGCACCGCTCATCCCGGCTGACCAGCACTGGACGCTGGGCGCGCCGACGGGGCCGGACCGCAGCGCGGTTTTCAACTCCGAGCAGCTCGCCTTCACCCTCTCGGAGTTCGCAGGCGATCGCGAGATCACCTTCGCGCGGCTCTCCTTCGGCTGGCCGCGCAGCGCCTGCCGCTTCCGCACCCCGCTCGACTTCCTCGGCAAGGATGGCGGCGGCGCGGTCGGCACCGGGCCCGGGCACAGCATCGGCGCCGCGATCGCACTGCGTGACAGCGGCCGGATGACCATCGGCGTCATCGGCGACGGCGATTATCTGATGGGCGTCAACGCGCTGTGGACGGCGTCGCACCAGCGCGTGCCGCTGCTGCTCGTGATCGCCAACAACCGTTCCTATTTCAACGACGAGGTCCATCAGGAGCGCATGGCCCGCCAGCGCGGCCGGCCGGTCGAGAACAAATGGATCGGCCAGCGGCTCGACGATCCGCCGCCCGACCTGATCGGGCTCGCACGTTCGCAGGGCTTCGAAGGCGGCGCGCCGGTGCGCAGCGTCGACGAGTTGATCGCCGAGCTCGAACGCGGCGCGGCCGTGGTCGCCGCCGGCGGCCGCTACATCATCGATGCGCTGATCGTCCCGGGCTACTCCGACCGATGAGCCAGCTTGATCCAGCCACGCCACGCCTCAGCGTCGGCTGCGGCGCCTATGACCGGACCTGGCCGCTGATCGCCGGCGTGGTCCGGCCCGAGGGCTTTGCGCTCGACTGGTCGATCCTGCCGCCCGAGGAGGTCTTCCTCCGCGGCATGCTCGGCGGCGAGTTCGAGATCACCGAGATGTCGCTCTCGACCTATCTCCTGCTGCGTTCGCGCGGCAGCTGCCGCTATCTCGGCCTGCCGCTCTTCGTCTCGCGCAAATTCCGCCACAGCGCGCTCTATGTGCGCGAAGGCGCCGGCATCGAGCGGCCCGAGGACTTCGCCGGCCGCCGTGTCGGCGTGCCGGAATACCAGCTCACCGCCAATGTCTGGGTGCGCGGGCTGCTGGCCGACGAGTACGGCGTCCGGCCTGAGGCGATCCACTGGATCATCGGCGGCATCGATGCGCCCGGACGGGACGAGAAGGTGCCGGTCAACCTGCCTCCGCAATTCCAGACGACGCGCCTGCCGGCCGGCGAGACGCTCTGGCAATGGCTGCTCGACGGTAAGCTCGATGCGATCATCGCGCCACGCGCACCGCAGGCTTTCGCCGCAGGCCACCCTGCGATCAGGCGCCTCTTCGCCGACGTCCCCGCGGCGGAAAAGGCCTACTACCGCAAGACCGGTCTCTTCCCGCCGATGCACCTGATCGGCATCCGCGAGGACGTGGCCGAGCGCCATCCCGAACTCACCCCGGCGCTCGCTACCGCCTTCGAGGAGGCCAAGGCCTTCGCTGCGCATGAGCTGCATCAATACGCCTATGACACGGCGATGCTGCCCTGGCAGGAGGTGGCGCTGCGCGAGACCGAAGCGGTGATGGGGACGGATTACTGGGCCTATGGCATCGAGCCCAACCGCAAGGCGATCGAAGCCATGGCGCGCTATTCGTTCGAGCAGGGCATCGTGGACCGGCAGCTAGGCGTCAGCGAGATCTTCCCGCTCGACCTCTAGACGCTTGCATGCCGGGCCCGGCCCGCGCGCCCCGGCGGCCCCGATCACGCTCGTGTGAAGCATCGCGCCCGGGCGTTTCCTGGCCAGGCGGCATGCCTGCGCTCCCGCTCGTGTCGCAGCGCGCTGACGGCAGCAATTGCAGACCGGGAACGCTCCAAAGCCTTGGCCAGCAAGCGAGAAGCTGAACGATGGGGTAATGGCATCGCGGCCGCGGCTACCGCACAGCGGCCGTGATGTCGGGCTTGCGCCAGCTGCCGGCGCATCCGGAGGGCTGTGTGGCGTAACGCCGCAATTGGGGATAGTCTCCCCGTGACTTGCCGCGAGGAGATGGAGCTTCCTTCTCGGGCACAGTGGAGATGCCATGCCTCGATAATGCCCTCAGAACAGGCGTCCTTTCATGCGCCACGCGATCGAGACCGCACCGAAGGACGGGCATTTCGTCATCCTGGAGGATGACGCGAATGCGGTTTTCGACGTTGGGCGCTGGTCGGCGGAGGCAGGAGGCTGGATCGGGAAGGACGGTAATCCCGTCAAGATCACGCCGACGCATTGGCACCCCTTCGCCCGCGATGCCTATCTCCGGCCGGACGAGGGAGAAGTGGTCGCGGATGATGTCGCCGGCCCCAGATGGCGACGCTTCGCTGCACCCGCCGTCGGTGTCGTCGCAGTGGCGGTGGCGTTGTTCTACTTCGTGAGGCAGGAAACCGTCGAGCGACCTGCCAAGGATGGTGCTGTCGCCCAGAACAGCCGCTCGCCGAGCAAGGACTTGCAGGCAGCGCTCCCCGAGGTCCGGCAGACCGCCGAGAACCGGGCCAATCCACCCGCGGAAGAAGCGCAGACGGTTCGAGAGCAGCGCCTCGCCGCGACGCCGGGGCCAACCACGCAGCGCCCCCCGAACCAGAACGTTCCCGATGCCCTGACGCCGGAGACAGCCACTGCGCAGGAACTAGGCAAGGCCCGGCGCACCATCGAGCGCCTGGAAGCGCAACTGCGAACAGGCGCGGCCGCGGAGCAGTTGCTGAAGCAGGAGCGTGAACGCGCAGGAGTCCTCGCAGAGCAGGTCGCGGCTGCCCGACAGGCACTGGCAGCGCACACCGCGCAGCGTCATCAGGCCGTCGAGGAAGAACGATCCCGCAGCACCGCCTTGAAGAATGAGCTGGCAATGGCGCGGCGCGAGATCGAAGCGCAGGCGTCGCAATCGCGTAAGGCGAGCGGCGAGACGGAGCAGGTCAAACCGGCCGAGAGTGCCAAGACCGAGCCATCGCTCGAGGAGCAGCGTCGGAAGATGGAAGCCGCCTTGGCACAAGCCGCCGCGGCGCGACAGGACCTGATCACGAGCACTGCGCAGCACGGCCGGGCCCTCGACGAGGAGCGCGCCCGCAGCGCGGCCCTGGCGAACGAGCTGGCGACAGTGCGGCACGAGATCGAGACGCAGGCGGCACGGTTGCGCCGGGCTGACAGCGAAGCGGTGCAACTTAAGCAGACGGAGACTGCGACGACCGAACAACTGCTCGAACAGCAGCGCCAGAAGATGGCGGAGGCTGTCGCCGAAGCCGCAGCCGCGCGGCAGAATCTGGCGGCAACGACTGCGCGGCACGGCCAGATCCTCGACGAGGAACGCGCCCGCAGCGCCGCCCTCGCGAACGAGTTGGCGAAAGCGCGACGCGAGGCCGAAACACAGGCGACACAATCGCGCCAGGCGAACGAGGAAGTGGCGCAGCTCAAGCAGGCCGAGGCCAGCAGGACCGAGCAATATCGTCAGAAGATGGAAGCCGCCGTCGCCGACGCTGCGGCGGCGCGACAGGATATTGCTGCGAACGCGGCGAAGCACGGCCAAGTCCTAGACGAGGAGCGCACCCGAAGCGCCACCTTGGCGCGCGAACTGGCGATGGCGAAGCGCGAGATCGAGGCGCAGACGGCGCAATCGCGCCGGGCCAATGACGAGGCGGCGCAGCTCAAGCAGGCTGAGGCCGCAAAGACCGAGCAAGTGCTGGAACAGCAACGCCAGAAGATGGATGCTGCCGCCGCGGAGGCCACGGCGGCGCGACAGGATCTGGCTGCGAGCACGGCGAAGCACAGCCAGGCCCTCGACGAGGAGCGCGCCCGAAGCGCGAAACTGGTGAACGAGCTGGCGGCGGCACGACGCGAGATCGAGGCGCAGGCGGCGCAAGCGCGCCAGACGAGCGGTGACACCGCACAGCTCAAGCAAGCGGAAACCGCGAAAGCCGAGCAACTGCTCGAACAGCAGCGGCAGAAGATGGAGGCCGCGCTCGCGGAGGCCGCGGCAGCGCGTCAGGGCGTGGCTGCAAGCGCGGCGAAGCACGGGCAGGCTCTCGACCAGGAACGTGCCCGCAGCGCCGCCCTGGCAAACGAACTGGCAACGGCGCGGCGTGAAATCGAGGTGCAGGCCTCGCAATCGCGCAAGGCGAGCGATGAAGCGGCGCGCCTCAAGCAGGCTGAGGCCGCGAAGACCGAGCAACTGCTCGAACAACAGCGCCAGAAGATCGCAGCCGCTCTGGCGGAGGCAGCGGCGGCGCGACAGGAACAGTCTGCGAGCGCGACCCAGCAGGGCAAGACCCTCGACGAGGAGCGAAGCCGCGGCGCCGCGTTGGCGAACGAACTGGCGACGGCGCGACGCGAGATCGAGGCGCAGACGGCGCGGTCACGCCAGGCGAGCGATGAAACGGCTGAACTCAGGCAGGCGGAGACCGCGAGGACCGAGCAATTGCTCGAACAGCAGCGCCAGAGAATGGCGGCTCTTGCCGAGACTGCCGCGGCGCGGCAGGAACTGACCGCGAGCGCGACGCAGCACGGCAAGGTCCTCGAGGAGGAGCGAGCCCGCTATGCCGTCCTGGCAAACGAGCTGGCGACGGCGCGGCGCGAGATCGAGGCGCAGGCGGCGCAGTTTCGCCAGGCTGGCGAAGAGACGGAGTTCCGCCGGCAGGCGGATGAGACAAGACTGGCGGCGCTTCAGCAGACGCTGAGGGAAGAGCGCGACAGGTCTGCCGCGTCGGCAGCCGAGCGCGATGCGACGCGGCGCGCGGCGGATGTGCAGGCCCGGCCGGAGTTCGTCACGAACGACCAGCTCCCCCGGGCGATCGAGGTGAAGGACGCGACCGCCGTGCCATCGCCGGCCGCCTCGGAAGCGCAGGGCGGTGCGGAGGCAGCAAGGATGATCGCGCGCGCCGGTGTGCTGCTCGGCCAGGGCGACATCGGTGGTGCGCGGATCGTGCTCGAACGCGCTGCGGACACGGGCAGCGCTCGCGCGGTCTTCATGCTCGCGGAAACCTACGATCCCGGCGTTCTCTCGGCGTGGAAGACCTATGGAACGCGAGGCGAGGTGACGCGGGCGCGCGAACTCTACGCGAAGGCGCATGCCGGCGGCATTCAGGAGGCGAAGGAGAGGTTCGACAGCCTGGGTCGGTGAGACGCCTGTCAGGCCGGCTCCGGCCTGTGATTTTGTTGCGGTGCTCAAGAGGGAGTTGGGGGATGGAACGGTCCTCGGGAAGACGCCTGCTCTTGCTAGCCTCATTGATCGCGCTCGCCGGAGGGCTTCTGGCGGATGGTCTGTCGGCACAGACGCGGAGGAACGAAGCCCCGGGGGCCGCTGCGCCGCATCGCGCCGCGGCGCAGGAGACGCCGCAGGAGAAGATGAACGCCTGGACCGTCGGCCTTGCCGGCGGACTGATCGAGGGGGCGCCGCTGCGTCTCGCGGCGGAAATGGCGCGCGTCGCCGACGACGGACAGAACCTGCATGTCCTGCCGATCGTCACGCGCGGAGCCACCGAGAACCTGAATTCGCTGCTCTATCTGCGCGGCGTCGATACGGCGATCATCAACTCCGACGCGCTGGACGAGTACAAGGCCCAGCTGCCGCAGATCAGGCGCCGAATCACCTATGTCCTCAATCTCTTCCCCTCGGAACTTCACATCTTCGTTCGCCCCGAGATTCAGAATCTATCGGATCTCGCCGGGAAGAAGGTGAACTTCAACACCCAGGGAACCGCCGCGGCCTATTCGGGGCCGCTGATCTTCAGCCGGCTCGGCATCAATGCGGACAAGATGTTCATCCCGCACCAGATCGCGCTCGAGCAGATGCGCAAGGGCGAGATCGCCGCAGTCGTCTTCATTACCTCGAAGCCGGTCGATGCTTTCGTGCGCGGGCGTTTCGAGCCCGGCTTCAAGTTCCTGTCCGTCCAGTACGACAGCAAGTTCGAGGACTACTACCTGCCGGCGGTGCTGGAGGCGGGCGAGTATCCCGGCCTGATCAAGCAGGGCGAGCGGGTGCAGACGATCGCGGTGCCGACCGCGCTCGTCGCGTTCAACTGGCCGACGCAGTCAAACCGCTACCAACGCGTCGCGCGTTTCGTCGATGTGCTGTTCTCCCGCATCGACCGGCTTCAGGGACCGGGCTTCGATCCGAAGTGGAAGTCGATCAACCTGGCTGCGACCGTCCCCGGCCTCGACCGGTTCTCGGCGGCGCAGGACTGGCTGGATCGCCAGACGAGAGCGCCGCGGGCCTTGCGATGAAGGTGGTCGCCCTGTCCATCGCGATCGAGATCGCCGGCGGAGTCGCGCTGGCGCAGGACGTGGCCGATCCGACGGCTCACCTTCGCGCCTGCGCTGCGATGGAGTCTGCTGCACGGCTGGAATGCCTGGACAAGCTGTCGCGCAGCATCGTACCTACCGACCGCCCGGTCCGCGGTGAAGACAACTGGATCGTCAGCGAAACGACTTCGCCGGTCGACTATACGCCGATCGTGACCGCGAAGACGTTCGCGCGCGGCGGTCCCGAAAGTTCGCTGACGCAGTTGACCATCTACTGCCGCGGCGGCCGAACGGAATTGGCGGTTTCGGGCCCGGCCGTCACCGGTGGCGGAACTGACTATATCATCGTCTATCGCGTCAATGAGGCGGCTCCCCTGCAGATCGCGGCCGGAGTCCCGTCATTCGGTTCCGGTGCCGCGTTCAGGGCCGATGTCGTGCAGTTCCTGCACTCCCTGCCTGACGAGGGCGGCCTCAATGTCCGCCTCGTGCCCCGATCCGGCGCCGCCCATGAGGGGCAGTTCGCCCTGACCGGACTGAAAGGGGTGCGGGCCAAGATCGCCTTAGCCTGCAAGTGGCCGAACCTCGGTGCCACCCCCGGCAACCGATGATCCTCGAACCAAACGGGAGAACGAAGATGATTGCTTGCAACGGAACTGCCCGGGCCGTGCTGATCAGCGTCGTGGCGCTCCTGATCGCCTCGCCGCCCTCCATCGCGCAGGAAAAGAGGCAGGCCTCGGCGCAGACATCGAAGCGGACTGCCGCCGAAACAAAAGCCCACCGCCTCGTCCTCCAGGTGAACTCGAACGACCCAGCGACGATGAATCTCGCGCTCAACAACGCGACCAACGTCGCGCAGCACTACAAGGAGATCGGCGAGCCCGTCGAAATCGAGATCGTCACCTTCGGGCCGGGACTGCACATGCTCAGGGACGACACCTCCCCGGTCAAGGCGCGGATCAAGGAGCTCACGCTCAGCACGCCGGCCATATCCTTCAAGGCGTGCGGCAATACGCAGGAGAACATGAAGAAGGCCGAGAACAAGGAGATTTCGCTCATTTCCGATGTCTCGGTCGTAAAATCCGGCGTGGTGCGCGTCATGGAACTGCAGGAGCGCGGCTGGACCTATGTAAGGCCATGACAAGCAGTGCTCGGGTGGCGGCGGCCGGATAATCTGATCGCCTCGCTTGCTGCCTAGCCAGCTTGGCGGACTCCGAGATCGCCTGCTGCCGCTCCCCTTCAGCGGTGCTGGCGTCCGCTGACCGGCTCTGCAGCTATAGAGATTGCTCGTCCAGCCCTGCGCTCCTTCCAACCCAGGCCAATGGCGCCTGGGGCCTCAATCGGCGCGGCCGCGCGCCTCGACCGGCCATTGCGCCACGAGATCGACGCCGCGCACGACGTGCAGGATGTCGTGCAGATTGATCGTCGGGTCGCAATGCGGGATCGTGCATTCGACGACCGTGCCGATCGGCAGCGCGCCCTGCCCGTCCGACGTCAGGATGCGGCCGAACTCGTCGCCGCACCATTCGATCCGCCCGACCAGCTCACCATTCAGGAAGACGCGCGGAGGCGGGCCGTCGAGCGCAAAGCTCTTGCTTCCGCCATCGGTGATGGCGAAGCCGAGCGAGCTGTGCCCGATCACGGTGACAGCGATGCGCAGCGCCGGCTTGAACTCCGGCCCGCCCCGGCCATGCATGTCGACGCTGTCATAGGCCTCGTCCATGAAGACGTAGGAGCCGGCCTGGATCTCGGTCAGCAACTGGTCCTCGCCGTCGAGGAGATGGCTGCCGGTACCGCCGCCCGAGACGATCTCCGGCGCGAAACCGGCCGCGCGCAGCGCCGCGATCATAGCGGCGAGCAGCCGGCCCATCTCCTGGTTGGCGATGCGGCGCGCAGCGAAGTCGTCGATATGCTGAACGCGGCCCTGATAGGCCTGGACGCCGCGATAGCGCAGCCCGTCCAGCCCGGAAACGAGCTTCGCCAGTTCGACAGCCTCGGCCGGCGTCGCGACGCCGCTGCGCTTCAGCCCGACATCGAGATCGACCAGCACGTCGAACAAGGCGCCGTGCCGCTGCGCCGCCTGCGCATAAGCGGTGGCGAGATCGGCCCGGTCGACCACGACGCCGATGCGCCCGCCTGCAGCCGCAGCCCGTGCCAGCGCGTCGATCTTCGCGGGGCTGGCGATCGGGGCACTGAGCAGGAGATCGCGCACGCCGCCTTCGAACAGTGCCAGCAATTCGCCGGGCTTGGCGCAGCAATTGCCGAGCGCCCCAGCCGCCATCTGCCGGCGGGTGATCTCGGCGCATTTATGCGATTTCGCATGAGGCCTGAGGTTCAGCCCGGCCTTGCGGCAGGTCTCTGCCATCAGCACGATATTGTGCTCGAACAGGTCGAGATCGAGCACCGCCGCCGGCGTCTCCAGCCGCGCCCGGCTGCCCGGCTCGTTGATGAGCTGTTCGTTGAGGGCGGCCGCGCCGAACAAATGCATGGTCATGGCGTGGCCCCCGCAAGCTCGGCCCGCCGACGAGCTGTAGCGGTGTGATCGATGGTTGCGCCATCGGCGGCGAAGACCACCCCGTAATCCCGCGCAGCGCCCGCCGCCGTGACCTTCCCTTCCCGCAGATCGTCCTCGACGCGGAAGGGATCGCGCCGCAACGCATCGCCATAGCCGCCACCGCCCGCTCCGATCAGGCGGAAGACGTAGCCGGCGCGGGCGGTGAAACTCTCCATCGGCATGGTCGGCAGGCCCTGCTCCGTGCCGTCGGCGCGGATCAGGATGTGGGCCGAGGGTGCGCCGGGGCTGCCGCCCTCGAAGCCGAAGGGCGGATGGTCGCGCCGGTCGCCGCGCAGCACGAAACGGATCGGCGCGAGGAAGCGGAACTCGCGGATGAAGGAGAGCCCGCCGCGGAACTCACCCGGCCCACCGGTATCCGGTACGAGCCCATAGCGCATCACCTCGACCGGCATGTCGGCCTCGATCATCTCGACCGGCTGGTTGGAGAGGTTGGCGGCAGGATTGGAGATGCCCTCGATGCCGTCCTTGCCGGCCCGCGCGCCCCAGGTGCCGACCACCATCTCATTGAGCACGAAGGGACGCCCTTCATGCATGCCGCCACCCGCCAGCAGGTAGGGTCCGCCCTCCGAGCCGCCGATGGCGCGTTCCGGCACGATCTGGGCCAGTGCCTGCATGATCGCATCGAAGACGCGATAGCCGACGACACCGCGTGCGCCGCAGGCGGCGGGATAACGCGGATTGACCAGGCAGCCCTCCGGCGCCCTGACCGTGATTGGCCTGAGATACCCCTCGCAATTCGGGATATCCTGCTGCGAGAGGCAACGGATCGCGCAGAACGAGGCCGATTCCGGCAGCGAGATCGGGCAGTTGATCGAGGCCGCGACCTGGTCGGCCGTACCGGTGAAATCGATGTCGATCGTGTCGTCGGCGACGGTGACGGTGGCGACGATCGGCAGTGGCTGCGGGCTCTCGCCGACGCCGTCGATATAGTCGGTGGCGCGATAGACGCCATTCGGCAAGGCGCGGATGACGTCGCGCATCATCGCCTCGGCATGGTCGTGCAGCGCGTCGATATAGGTGTCGAGCATCTCGGCCCCGTAGCGGCCGATCAGTGTCTTCAGCCCTTCCTCGGCGACGTTGCAGGCGGCGATCTGGGCGCGGATGTCGCCGAGCACCTCGACCGGCGAGCGGGTATTGGCTTCGAGGATGCGGAAGACCGCGTCGACCGGTGTGCCGGCCTCGTAGAGCTTGAGCAGCGGCAGGCGCAGGCCTTCCTGCTGGATCTCGGTAGCGTAGATCGCAACCGAGCCGGGCACGATGCCGCCGAGATCGGTGTGATGCGCCACCGTCGCGGCGAAGCCCGAGAGCCGGCCGGCGACGAAGATCGGCTTCAGGATGTAGATGTCCGGCAGGTGCTGGCCGCCGGAGCCGTAGGGGTCGTTGGCAATCAGGATGTCGCCCGGCTTCAGCGTGTCGCCATAGCGTTCTCTAACGAAGCCCATGATGCGCGGGAAGGAGCAGAGCTGGATCGGTAGGGTCAGCCCCTGCGCGATCACCCGGCCCTTCGCATCGCAGAGCGCGGTCGAGTAATCCATGATGTCGCGCACGACAGGCGAATAGGCCGAGCGCATCACGATCAGCGCCATCTCGTCGGCGGTCGAGGCCAGCGCGTTGCGGATCACTTCGAGGGTGATCGGGTCGATCTCGCGCATGCTCATGCGGCCTCCAGGGCGATGTCGATATTGCCGGCTTCGTCGAGCCGCGCGCTCTGGCCGGGGCCGACGACGCAGGTGCAGTCATATTCCTCGATGACGAAGGGCCCGCGCCGCGCAGTGGCATCGAGATCGGCCCGGCCGATCACGGCGATCGAGCCAGCGAATCCGCTGGCGTTGAAGGAAACTGTCCGGTCGGCCCGGCGCATCGGCGCCTCCGCCGCGAATTTCTGGCGCGGCGCGATCAGCGGCAGGCGCGCGGTCAGACGGGCATTGACGAGATGGACCGCATCCTTCTGCGAGCGGTGGCCATAGGTGCGCTCGTGCTCGCGGTGAAACAGTTCGGCGAGCTCGGCGATGTCGAAGCGCCTGGCCGGTACGGTCAATTCATAAGCCTGGCCGACATAGCGCAAGTCGGCGGCATAGCGGAATTCGGCCTGCGCCAAATCATAGCCCTCTAGCGCGAGGATGCGGCTGGCGTCGGCGCCGAGTTCGGCGAAGAGCTGCTCCAGCCCGGCTTCGTCGAGTTCCCCCGCCCGCCGCCGCGACGGCCGCACGAACTCCTGCTCGACATCGGAGCGCAGCAGGCCGAGCGCGCTGAAGACGCCGGCGGCGCGCGGGACGATGACGCGGCGGATGCCGAGCGCGTTCGCCACCTCGGCCGCGACCACCGGGCCGTTGCCGCCGAAGGCAACCAGGGTCGCCTGGCGCGGATCGCGACCGCGATAGGTCGAGACCGCCTTGACCGCCCGCGTCATGGTGGTGACCGCAAGCGTCAGCACCCCGCGCGCCGTCTGCTGGAGGTCGAGCCCGAGCGGGCGCGCGACCTGGTCGTTCAGCGCGGTGCGGCCGGCATCGGCCTGGAGCGGGAAGCTGCCGCCGGCGAGCGCGACGTCGTTGATGTAGCCGAGGGTCAGGAAGGCGTCGGTCAGCGTCGCCTGCTTGCCGCCGAGCCCGTAGCAGACCGGTCCCGGCCAGGCCCCGGCGCTCTGCGGGCCGACCGAGACCTGATTCATCTTGTCGATGGCGACGATGCTGCCGCCGCCGGCGCCGATCTCGGAGACGTCGATGAAGGGCATCTTGATCGGGTAGCCGCCGCCCTTGACCAGCTTGCTCGACAGATTGATGCCGGCGCCGACCTCGTATTCGGTGGTGCGGGCTGGCTCGCCATGCTCGATCAGCGCCGCCTTGGCGGTCGTGCCCCCCATGTCGAAGGAGATGATGCTGGGCTCGTCGCTCCCTGAGACCAGCCTTGCGCAGGCGATGACGCCGGCGGCCGGGCCTGATTCAACCAGCGACGCCGCCCGCTTCACTGCCGAGCCCAGCCGCATGATGCCGCCGCCGGAATGCATCATCTCGACCTGGCAGCCGACGCCGATCGAGGCGAGCCGTGCCGTCAGCGCGCTGGCATAGTTGCGCACGACCGGGCCGATATAGGCGTTCACCACCACGGTCGAGGTGCGCTCGTACTCGCGGATCTCCGGCAGGATCTCCGAGCCTCGGCAGATGTAGACGCCGTCGCCGAGCTCGGCGCGCAGGATCGCCTCGGCCTCGATCTCGTGCTGCGGATTGGCGTAGGCGTGCAGGAAGCTGATCGCGACAGCCTCGACGCCCTCCTCCCGGAAACGCCGGGCGGCCGCGACGACATCCTCGCGCGAAAGCGGCACGCGCACGGAGCCATCGGGACCGAGCCGCTCGCTGACCTCGAGCCGCAGGCGCCGCGCCGCCAGCGGCTTCGGCTTGTCATATTGCAGATCGTAGAGCACCGGGATGCGCAGGCGGCGCATCTCGAGCACATCGCGGAAGCCAGCCGTGGTGAGGAGCCCCGTGCGGGCGCCCTTGTATTCGAGGATGGCGTTGGTCGCGACCGTCGTCGCATGGACGATGCCGGTGATGCGGTCGGGCGTGGTCTGGTAGTCCTCGACCAGCGCCTTCAAGGCCTGGGCGATGCCGCGACTGTAGTCGTCCGGCGTCGAAGGCACCTTGCGGGTCTCGATCAGCCCATCGTCGCGCGCGACCACGACATCGGTGAAGGTGCCGCCGATGTCGATGCCGATCCGGTAGCTATGCTGCGCCATGGATGTCTTCCCGGGTTTCTGGAGCCGCCGTGTCGGCACGGACCGGCAGCGGCGTGCGCCGGCCGGCGAGGCCTTTCGGCACGGCGGCGATGAGGGCTTGGGTGTAGGGGTGCTGCGGCCGGTCGAGCACGTCGAGGCAAGGCCCCTGCTCGACGATCGCGCCCTTGCGCATCACGACGATGCGGCTGCACAGCGTGCGCACCAAAGCGAGATCGTGGCTGATGAAGAGGAGCGTCAGGCCGAGCTCGCGGGTCAATCGCGACAACAGGTTGATCACCTGCGCCTGCAGGGAGACGTCGAGCGCCGAGACCGGCTCGTCGGCGATCAGCACCTCCGGCTTCATCGCCAGCGCGCGAGCGAGGCCGATGCGCTGGCGCTGCCCGCCGGAGAGCTCATGCGGCAGGCGCGGCCCGATCTCGGGGCCGAGCCCCACCAGCGTCAGCAGTTCGGCGATCTCGCGCTCGCGCTGCGCCTTGGGCACGCCGCGCAACGCCAGCGTCTCACTGATGCAACGATCGACGCTCTTGCGGGGGTTCAGCGCGCTGCTCGAATCCTGAAAAACCATCTGCACGCGCCGGCGCCACGGCCCGGCATGGTCGCGCATCAAGTCCGCCA
This sequence comes from Allobosea rubneri, assembly GCF_032464875.1. Lineage (NCBI taxonomy): Bacteria > Pseudomonadati > Pseudomonadota > Alphaproteobacteria > Hyphomicrobiales > Alloboseaceae > Allobosea > Allobosea rubneri. Next base: position 27,663 of record NZ_JAWDID010000020.1, on the reverse strand, counting down.
TCGACTGGCCGTCGAGCAGGACCTCGCCCGAGGTCGGCCGCGCCAACCCGACTGCGAGGCTGGCCAGCGTCGACTTGCCCGAGCCGCTCTCGCCGACGATGCCGACGACATCACCGCGCATGACGTCGAGACCGATGTCGTCGAGCGCGACGAGCCGGCTGTCGCGGCCGAGCAGACGGTCGAGCAGCCCGCCCTGCGGGAAGGATTTGGAGACGCCGCGCAGCGACAGGATCGGGCCGGTCATCGCGGCCTCCAGCAGGCGGTGCGGTGCCCGGCCTCGGCGACCAGCGCCGGCATCTGGCTGGCGCAGGGTTCGGCGGCGTCGGGACAGCGCGGCGAGAACGGGCAGCCCATCGGCAGCCGGCCGAGGCGCGGCGGCGCCCCCTCGATCGCGGTGAGCGGGCCGACCGGGCCGGACAGGCTCGGCACGCAGGCCTTGAGCAGATTGGTATAGGGATGGCGCGGTGCGCGCTCGATCGCCTCGACCGGCCCGTCCTCGACGACCTTGCCGCCATACATCACGACGACACGGTCGACGATCTCGGCGACGAGCTGGAGGTTGTGCGAGATGAAAACGACGGCGAGGCGAAGCTCGCGGCGCAGTTCCGCGATCAGGTCGACGATCTGCGCCTGGACGGTGACGTCGAGCGCCGTTGTCGGCTCATCGGCGATCAGCAGGCGCGGGCGGCAGGCGATCGCCATGGCGATCAGCGCGCGCTGGCGCATGCCGCCCGAGAACTCGTGCGGATAGGAGGCGAGGCGCCGGCCGGCATCGCGGATGCCGACACGCTCCAGTGCTTCCACCGCGATACGCCGTGCCTCGGCTGACGAGACGCCACGATGCGCCCGCACCACGTCGGTGATCTGCCGGCCGATGGTCAGCGCCGGATTGAGCGAACTCTGCGGATCCTGGAAGACCATGGCGATGTCGCGCCCGCGCAGCGCCCGCATGAGCTTCTCGTCGGCGGCGAGCAGGTCCTCACCGTCGAACACGACGCGGCCGCCGGTGATCCGGGCCGGCGCTCCGAGCAGCCGCATCACCGCGAGCATGCTGAGGCTCTTGCCCGAGCCGGATTCGCCGACGATGCCGACGGCCTCCCCCGGCGCCACGGCGAAGTCGACGCCGCGCACCGCCTCGACCATGCCGCCATCGGCCGAGCGGAAGCCGACGCGCAGGCCCTCGACGCTGAGCAGGGCCGGGCTCATGCGACCAGCGTCCTGGCTTCGCTGCGCGGATCGAACAGGTCGCGCACCGCATCGCCCAGCAGGTTGAAGCCGATCACGGTCAGCGAGATGGCGAGCCCCGGAAACACCGGCAGCCACCATTCGCCCGAATAGATCGCGCTGCGGGCATCGGAGAGCATGGTGCCCCAGCTCGGCTGCGGCGGCTGCACGCCGAGGCCGACGAAGCTGATCGAGGCCTCGATGACGATACCGATAGCGACCAGCAGCGTGCCCTGCACGATGATCGGCGAGAGGCAGTTCGGCAGCACGTCGCCGCTGACGATCTGCCAGTGCGAGGCGCCTTGCAGGAAGCGGGCGCGGACATAGTCGGCCGCGGCGATGCGCTTGGCCACCGCATAGGTGACTCGGGCGAAAACCGGCGAGAACAGGCAGCCGACGAGGACGATGATCTTGACCTCGTTCGGCAGCAGCAGCGGGCCGACCGGCAGCGGCCCGACGCCGAGGATGCCGACGATGGCGATCGCCCAGACCAGGAGCGGGATCGAGGCAACGCCGTCGACGATGCGCATCACGATCTGCTCGCCGATCCCGCCCCTGTAGGCGGCGAACACCCCGGCTGAGACGCCGATCAGCGCGCCGATCAGCACAGCGCCGATTCCGACCGAGAGCGAGGCGCGGGCGCCGAACAGGATGCGGCTAAGCACGTCGCGGCCGGCCTGGTCCGTGCCGAGCCAGTGCTTCGCATCGGGCTCGACCAGCCTGTCCTCGATGTTGAGCGCGAGCGGGTCATAGGGCGCGATCAGCGGCGCGAGGATCGCGGCGAGCACGATAAGCCCGACAATGACGGCGCCGAGCCAGCCACTCCAGTCAAGACCACGCAGGGCTTTGCGCAGATTGCTCATGCCGCCGCCCTCTGGCGCGGATCGAGCACGCGGTTGATCAGGTCGGCGCCGAGATTGGCGAAGACGAAGATCGCGGTGAACAGGAAGACGATGCCCTGCAGCAGCAGGAAGTCGCGCTGCGAGATCGCGTTCAGCAGCGCGCGAGACAGGCCGGGGATGTTGAAGACCTGCTCGATGATCAGCGCCCAGCCGAACATGTAGCCGAAGGAGAGCGCGGCGAGGTTGACCACCGGCGGCAGCGCATTGACCAGCGCGTAGAACACGACCTGGCGGGAGGAGAGACCCATGGCGCGGGCGGTGCGGACATAGTCGCCGCGCAAGGTCTCCTGCAGGCTCGCCTGCGTCATCCTTGCGAGCACGGCGATGTAGTAGACTGCGAGCGAGAGCGAGGGCATCAGGATGCTCTGCAGGTGCAACGACAGCCCGGCCGAGAGCGGGAAATAGCCGCCCGGCGGCAGCAGGCGCAGATCGACCGCCAGGAAGCGGATCAGCACGATGCCGAGCCAGAAGGCGGGTATCGACAGGCCGAGCACGGAGGCGAAGCGGCTCACCCGGTCGAAGACCCCGCCCGGCTTGAGCGCCGCCAGTACGCCGATGCCCAGCCCGAAGACGAGCGCGATCAGGAAGGCGAACACGACGATTGACAGCGTCACCGGCAGCGCGCTGACGATCTCGGTCGCGACGTCGCGGCCAGTGACGAAGGACCTGCCGAAGTCCCCCCGCATGACGTCGCCGAGCCAGGCGGCATATTGCGAGAGGAAAGGCCGGTCGAGGCCGTGCGACTGCTCGAACTGCGTGATCTGCTCGGCGGTCGCGTCCGCCCCGAGCACGATCCGGGCCGGCGAACCCGGTCCGGAACGTGTCAGCGCGAACAGCGCAAGGCCGACGAAGAGCAGCGTGCCGATCGACGAGACGATCCGGCCTGCGACGAGGCGGAGCATGGCGGGCTCGCTCAGACCTTGATCTCGCCGGGCGCGATGGTCAGGCCCTGGTTGACCTTCACGTCCTGGAGCGTCTGCCGCCAGAGATTGGAGGCATGGACATAGCCGAGCACGCCGAGCGGCGCGTCGCGGGCGGCGAGCGACTGCAGCTTGCCGTAAAGCTCCTTGAGCTTGGCTTCTTCCGTCTCGGCGAAGGCGGCCGCCAGCGTCTGGTTGAACTCGGGATTGTTGTAGCCGGTGCTCTTGGACAGCACCTGCTCCGGCGTCAGGCAGACCTGCATGATGTAGCTCGGCTCGCCCGGCGACATGAAGACCTGCAGCGCCGCCTGATGCTCGCCGCGGATCGCCTGCTGGATCAGCACCGAGAACTCGTAGACCTTGAGATTGACCTTGATGCCGATCTTGGCGAGCTGCGCCTGCACGAAAATCGCCGCATCCTTGGTGTCGAGCAGATAGGGTTCGGCCTGGATGCTGAGGTCGAACTCGGCGCCGGTAGCGTATTTCGACTTGGCGAGAAGGGCCTTCGCCTTTTCGAGATCGAAGCCGAGCTCCTTGTCGGCCTCGGCGTTGAACCACCAGCCGCGCGCCGGCGCCGGCACTGAGGACGCATCGAGCAGCCCGTAATAGACCTTCTCGCCGATCGTCTTGCGGTCGATCGCGGCCGACACCGCCTTGCGGAAGTTCACATCGTCGAACGGCGCCTTCAGGTTGTTGGTGTACATCAGCAGCGCGCCGCCCAGCGTTGGGCGCGAGGCACCGGTGACGCCCGGCATCGTCTTCAGCCTGTTGAATTCACGCGGCGGTGGGGCGCTGATCAGGTCGACCTGCCCGGTGAGAAGATAGGCGACGCGGGTCGCATCCTCCGGGATCATCTTGACGACGAGCCGGTCCCAGTGCGGCAGGCCCTTGCGCCAATAGTTCGGGTTCTTCCTGAAGCTGATATAGTCGTTCGGCTTCCACTCCTCGAAGACGCCGAAGCCGGTGCCGACGCCGGCGGGCTTCGACTTGAAATAGTCGTCGCCATGCTCCTTGCGCGACCCCGCGGGGTAGATGCCCATGTATTTCGTCAGGAAATAGAGCCAGGGGCCATAGGGCTCCGACAGCTCGAACTGGACCTTCAGCGGGTCGAGCACCGTGACCTTGGTGATCCTGGTGAACAGCGAGCGCCGCGCCGCCTTGTTCGCGGGGTCGAGCAGGTAGTCGAAGGAGTATTTCACATCCTCCGCCGTCATCTTCTTGCCGTTGTGGAAGGTGACGTCGTCGCGCAGCTCGAAGGTGTAGGTCTTCTTGTCCGCAGAGATCACCGGCAGCGCCTTGGCCAGCTGCGGCTTCAGCACGCCGTCGATATCGTATTCGACCAGGTTCTCGAACACGGTCTGTCCGAGGACCATCGCATCGTGATTGAGCTGGTTTATCGGATCGATGGTGATCGGATTGCTCGGCAGGACGATGGTCAGCGTCTTGCCGGCGTTCGGTTGGGCGTGGAGCAGGCTCGCGGGCAAAAGGCCGCCCAAGGCGCCGCCCGCTGCGGCTGCGAGAAACGCGCGGCGATTTGTCGGCACGGTCAGCATCGGAGTCCCCCTTGTTTTATGGCAATGCCTTGGCGGCGCCGGAGACCGGCGCCGCGCCGAACATGGGAAAGCTAGAGCGCTGAGGCGGCGAATAAAAATAGGAAGTGCTTGCCGCTTGATTGTCTTTCGCTATCGTTTGGTAAGCTGTCGACAATCCCCCGGCCCCCTCTTCGAGACGCCGCTCCGCGGCTCTCCAGGATGCGGGCCCTCATGCCGAGATGGTCCCGGAGCGGTGCGCTACACTTTCGGCCAGGCGGAAGCATTCTATTGGGTGGCCCGGCTGGGAGGATTCCGCGCCGCCGCCCAGCATCTCAACCTGTCGCAACCGACGGTCAGCCTGCGCATCAAGGAGCTCGAGCGCATTCTGGGCGCCGAGCTTTTCGACCGCTCGCACTATCGCCCCTCCCCCACGACGCTGGGCAGCGCGATCTATGCCGATGTCGAGCGCATGCTGGCCCATGCCGAGCAGGTGCAGCGCCACAGCAAGGAAGGCCTGCGCGGCAAGAGCCTATTGCGCATCGGCGCCGCCGACTCCTTCGCCGCCGCGATCCTGCCCGATCTCCTGGCCCAACTGGCGCGCCGCCATGCCGAGCTTCAGGTCGACGTCACCGTCGATTTCAGCACCCGGCTCGAGCAGCTGCTGCTCGACCGCTCGATCGACATCGCCTTCCTGTCGCAGCCGCGCGCCCATGAGGGCGTCACCATCGCCCCGCTCTGGCTGATCGACCTCGTCTGGGTTGTCGGAGCCGGCCTGCCCTTTTCCGGCAACGTCGCGACGCCGGAAAACCTCGTCGACCTGCCGATCTTCACCAACAGCTCGCCATCCGGCCTGTTCACCACCATCCAGATGTGGTTTGGCGCGCACGGGCTGAAGCCGCATCGTCTCAACACCTGCAACCCGCTGACCGTGATCGCCCGCCTCGCCAGCGCCGGCACCGGCGCAGCGATGATCCCGCGCGAGATGATCCATCTCTCCGGCGAGAACCTTGCCCTGCGCGTACTTGAGGCCGACCCGCCGATCCCCGCGCACAATCTCTGCGCGATGTGGTGGAACACCGAATCCGCCGATCTCTGCGGCTATCTCGCCAATCTCGCCCGCGAGATCGCGATGAACTGACGGCCCGTCCGGGGCAGACCCCGCTGGAGCGTCGAGACACTCGCCAGCGAGCCCGTCGCCCGAGCGAGCTCGAAATGCGTCCGGGCACAGCTGGGATTGAACTCGACCGCCAGGACAAGATGATGCGCGTGCAGTCGAGTTCCCGCCGCCATCTGCTGGCGGCCGATCGAGAAATGAGCGAAGGCGGCATAGATCCGACCGAGATCTATTTCCCCTAAGCAAGATTGCGGATTAAAATCAGATAAAACAAACGGTTAAACCCATCACCTAAGATCGCGCGGTTGGCACTCGCTCGCGGAACCGTTCACCTGCCGGGAATGTCGTTGGCGACGACCAATGCGAGCTTGCTGCGAGTAACACCCTTCCGAATTCTTCTCTGTGCGAGTTCGCGCTTCGCTTTGAGCTTCTGCTGAATTCTCGACAGCGCCTTCCCAGGTCGTTTCATTCAGCGCCCCCACGGCTACCCAGGGGAACGGTCGTCAATCTGAACGCCGCTTGCAGCCCCCAAATGGGGGCCACAGGAGGCCTTCATGTCGAGGCAACGCTGCTGGCGAACTCACTGCCAGTGGTGGGCTTCGCGATGACCCATCTGCCCCTGGCGCCGAGACGAAGCCGCGGCAGTCGCCCTGAAGACGCGGATCGATTGATCCGGCCGTGCGACTTGCCAATCGGATCGCGGCCGCTCCGCTATTTGCCCACGCGAGGGTCCACCAGGCTGTAGAGCACATCGACGAGCAGGTTCACGATCATGAAGGTCAGCGCCATGAACAGCACGATGCCCTGAATCACCGGATAGTCGCGCCGGGAAACCGCATTGATCAGCAGCCGCCCGACACCGGGGATGTTGAAGACGATCTCGATGGCGATCGCACCGCCCATCAGCACGGCAAAGGTGATGCCGATCGCCGTGATGATCGGCATCAGGGCGTTCTTCAGGGCGTGCCGGGCGATGACGACATGGCCCGGGAGGCCCTTGGCACGCGCCGTCCGGATGAAATCCTCGCCCAGCACGTCGAGCATGCTCGAGCGGGTGATCCGCGCGATGAAGGCAGCCTGGACCAGGCCGACCGAGAGCGCCGGCAGGGTCAGCGACCACAGGCACTGCCAGAAGCCGCGTTCGAGCGGGATATAGCCGGCGACGGGGAACCAGCGGAACTCGACGGCGAAGAGCAGGATCAGCATCAGGCCGAACCAGAACTCCGGCATCGAGACCCCGAGCATCGCCAGTCCCATGGCGACCTGATCGGCCGGGCCGTTGCGGTTGACGGCCGAGACCACGCCGGAGACCATGCCGATGGCGACGGCGATGACGAGCGCATAGAGCGTCAGGATCAGCGTCGGCTCGACCCGCTGCAGGATCGCCTGCGTCACCGGGATGCGCAGGAAGATCGACTCGCCGAGTTCCAGCGTCAGCATCTGGCGTAGCCAGACCCCGAGCTGGACCAGGAAGGGTTCGTTCAGGCCGAGCTGCTCGCGCAGCGCCGCGATGCGCTCCGCCGTCGCATCGGCACCGAGCATCACCGCCGCGGGGTCACCGGGCGTCAGATGCAGCAGGATGAAGACGAGGAACAGCGGCACGAAGAGGCTCGGCAGCAGCAGAACCACGCGCTGGAGGATGTAGCGCAGCATCAGTCGTTCCCGCCCGAGTGTCCCATGCCCGCCAGTGCCTGGGTGATCACGCTCGCGGGGGCTCCGGCCTCGACCCGAATCTCGTGCACCGGCATCTGCCGGTAGATTCCGAAATCCTTGAAGCCATGGCCGGTGACCATGCAGACGACGCGCTCGCCGGCAGCGATCTCGCCGCTTTCGATCAGCTTGAGAGCGGCGGCGAGCGAGCTCGCGCCCGTCGGTTCGGCAAAAATGCCGTTGCCGGCGGCCAGTGCCCGCATGGCACTGCGGATCTGGTCGTCCGTTACCGCGACCGCCTTGCCGCCGGTCCGGCGCACGAGATCGAGCGTATAGGTGCCGTCGCGCTCATAGCCGATCAGCGGATCGGAAATCCCCGAGGCGATGGTCTTCGGCTCCCCCCAGGCGGAGACGGCGGCGGCGTTGTCCTCGAAGGCGCGGACGATCGGCGCGCAGCCCTCGGCCTGCACGGCCAGGATCTTCGGCAGGCGGCCGCCCTTGTCAGCAAAACCCTGGACGACGCCCTTGACGAGCGGCCCTGAGCCGGTCGGCACCACCACCCAGTCGGGCGCGCTGTCGCCGAGCTGCGCATGCAGCTCGTGGCCAACCAGGCGCAGGGCGTCGGTGCCATAGGGGTTGATGAAGGTCGTCGTGACGTTGACGAAGCCCGTCTCCTGCGCGACCGCCAGGGCCATCGCGTAGGAATTGCTGTAGTGCCCCTCGACTTTCACGAGCAGCGCACCATAGGCAGCGATCTGGGCCATCTTCTCGGTCGGCGTGCGTTCCGGCACGAGGATGACGGCGGGAATGCCGGCGCGTGCCGCATAGGCCGCCGCGGAGGCGCCCGCATTGCCGCTGGAGGCACAGACGAGCCCCTTCGACCCGAAGGCTAGTGCGGTGGTGAGCGCGGCACTCACCAGGCGATCCTTGAAGGAGCCGCTCGGGTTGCGCGTCTCGTCCTTGAACCAGAGCATGCCGCCGCCGGAGGCCAGCGAGCCCGGCCGGGCCTGCAGCAGCGGCGTCCACCCCTCGCCCAGCGTCACTGCCGGGGAGACGAGCCCGGCCGCCCAGGCTTCACCGGTCTCGGCGCCGCGGTCGACTTCGAGGATGCCGCCGCAGGCATCGCAGGCATAGCGCAGCGTGGCGGGATAGTTGGCGCCGCAGGAGACGCAGCAAAGGCTCATCGTGTTCATGGGTCAGCGTCCCTGCATCTTAGGATCGAGTGCATCCCGCAGACCGTCGCCGAACAGGTTCAGGCCGAGAACGGTCAGCATGATTGCAACCCCGGGGAAAAGTGCCATCCACCAGGCCATCACGACGAAGGCGCGCGATTCCGCCAGCATGTTGCCCCAGCTCGGCTGCGTCGGCGGCACGCCGGCACCGAGAAAGCTGAGCGCGGCCTCTCCGAGCACCGCATAGGAGAAGATGAAGGAGGCCTGGATGATGATCGGCGACAGGACGTTCGGCAGCACATGCCGGAAGAGCGCGTAGAGCCGGCTGCCGCCGACCGCGATGCAGGCCTCGACATAGGGCAGCTCCTTGACGACGAGCACCGAGCTGCGGACCACGCGGGCGACGCGCGGCATGTAGACGATGCCGAGCGCGATGATGACGGTCGAACTGCTGGCGCCGAGCACGCCGGCCATCGCGATCGCGAGCACGATGCCGGGAAACGACATCAGGCCATCGAGAATCCGCGATAGGACCGCGTCGACCCGGGAGAAGAACCCGGTGATCAGCCCGAGGAGCGAGCCGAGCCCGACAGCAAGCACGACCACGGCGCAGCCGATCACGAGCGAGGTCCGGGCGCCGTGCATCACGCGCGACAGCACATCCCGGCCGAACTCGTCCGTCCCCAGCAGATGGACCGCGGACGGCGGCTTGAGGCGGTTCTGGATCGCAAGGGCGTTCGGATCCGCCGGCGCGAGGATGTCGGCCGCGAGCGCCGTGGCGAGGACGAGCGCGATCAGCAGCGACCCGACGACAACGGTGGAGCGGGCGAAGAGCTTGGACAGAAAACGCGGCCGTGCCGGCTCGATATGGACCGTGTCCTGGGCAGCCATGCTCATGCTGCGGTTCCTTCTCGCACTGGCAGATCAATCCTGTAGATCGCGGAGGGGCGGCCATGGCCGATCGGGGCGCTTTCGCCGATCGGAGCGGCAAATCCGGTTTCGGCAAGCTTTGTGAGGACGCGGCGGGCAGTGCGCGAGGTGGTGTTCAGGATGCCGGCCAGTTCGACGGCGCTGTAGCCACGCGACCGGTCCTCGCCGACAGCCTCCAGTATCCGCGCCAGATTGGCCGCCGTGATTCCGGTCTTGTCCGCGAGTTGCAGAACCAGCGAATCCTCGACCCGGATGAGCCGGCTCCTGCCTTGGCCGAGCGGGCCGATCAGCCGGTTGCCATCGAGCACGATATGGATGCCCGCGCCCGTCTGTTCGGCCTGATGCAGGGCCTTGTGCGCGCCTTCTTCGGCAATGGCGGCGCTGACACCGGTGCCGATGCCGATCTCGAAGGAGAAGCCTTGATGCGGAAAGGCTGAGAACGCGGGCGCGGCCGTGAAATCCTGTGTCTGCCGGCGGATGGCTCCGTAGGTCGTGTAGAACAGGTGCAGGCCATTGCCGATGTCGAGCAGATTGACGCCGAGGCTCTCGCTGTAGTCGAGCAGGTAGGTTTCGAGCTCCAGCGCATGGCGGCGGCCATCGGCGATCGAACCCGTGAACTCGGGCGTCCGCACGCGCAGCAGGCCGATGGCGATCTGGGAGCCGCGATAGCGATGCTGCAGGAGGTTCGACACGAGAAGGTCGAGCGCCTTGAGGATCGTATGCTTGGTCCAGAACATGAAGTGGCAGGGAACGCCCTGCTGGGCGAGCTCCCGCTGCACCAGCGAGCGGCAGGTCAGCGCATAGGTCGTGCTGCCGGCGCGATAGTGCCGGATATGGAAGCCGGTGAAGTCGTCGTGAACGCCCCCTTCCCGGAGCGGCATGCTCTTGATGCCGGCCAGGGCGATGTTCAGCTCGCGGCTGACATCGGCGATGATGTCGTCCGATATCGTGTCGACGCTGATCGTCGAAGGGTCGACACCGGCCCGGACGAGATCGAAGAAGGCCTTCACGAGCGAGACTTCGTCGAAGACGACGTAGGAGGCCGGGACCGAAAGCGGGCCCTCGGCCAATGCCAGATGATAGGGAACCGGCCCGGAGAAGAGGATCGCGTCGACGATCCCCTCCAGCTCGCGGGCCAGCCCGATGGCCTCGTCCTGGTCCTCGTAGAGGCGAACATGCAGATCGAGATCGGCATCGGCACTGCGCAAGGCGTGGTCGAGCGGCTCGCTGAATTCAGCGTTGCCGATGATGCCGATCTTGATCCTGCTCATGATGCGATCGCCTCGATGGACCAGGGGCCTGTCACTGCTTCCACGCGTTCCAGTAGAACGGGAACGGTGTCGCAGCGACATTCTTCACGTCGACGTTCTTGACGCCGAGGATGAAGAAGTCACCGAACTTGGCCATCGGGGCCTGGTCCCAGAAGTGCGTCTGCAGCTCCTCCCAGACGCCGAAGCGCTTCTTGCCGTCCATTTCGGTGTTCAGCTTGCGCACCAGCTCATCCTTCTTGGAATCCTCCCAGAAGCCGGGCCAGGCCGGGTCGAAGCACGGCCAGACACCGGGATCCGGCGTGAAGGTCGTCGCGCCGCTGAAGATGTCGTAGGCCTGCGGGTTGTTGCGCTGCTGGACGATCGTGGCCCAGTCGACGACTTCCAGCTGGATGTTGAAGCCGACCGCCTTCAACTGCTCGGTCGCGACGAGCGCGTTCTTGTACATGAAGTCGTATTCACGGGTCGTGAGCCACTTGATCGGCTGCCCGGTATAGCCGGACTCCTTCAGCAGGGTCTTGGCGCGCTCGAGGTCACGCTTGTTGTAGACGCCGCCATCGGCCTTGCTCCACCACTGCGACTGCTCCTGGAAGAGAATGCCTGGATCGAGACGATAGAAGTCCTCGGAGGCGAAGGCAGCGCCCATGACCTGCTTGTTGTCGAGCCCGAGCACGAAGGCCTGGCGGGCGCGCGGGTCGTTGAACGGAGCCCGCTTCTTGTTGAAGACGGCCATGGTCCACCAATAGGGCTTGGTCACCACGGGCTCGATCGTCGGATACATCTTGATCATCGGGAGCATGTCCTGGCTCACCTGATCCGCGATGTCGTAGAGCCCGGTCTGGACGCCCTCCAGGCGCACCGAGACCTCAGGGGTCGGCACCAGCCGCAGCTCGTCGAAATGAGCCACGCGCCGGCCGGCCATGCCGTCGGGCTCGCCGCTGGCGGCCGCGTATTTGGCGAAGCGCTCCAGCTTCAGATGACGGTCGGCGACATGCTCCTTGAAGCGGAACGGGCCGGTGCCGACATAGCTGCGGATCTCGTTGTCGCCGTACTTCTCGATGACGCTCTTCGGGTAGATCGCGGCCTGCTGGTTCGGGAAGGCCAGCATCATCGGAACCACCGGAGACGGCTCCTTGAGCGCGATCTCGACGGTGAGATCATCGACCTTGCGCAGCTCGACGACGTTCTTGAACATCAGCCGGCCGTAGTTCGACTTGCGTCCCCAACGTCCGAGCGAGGCGACGACATCGTCCGCATTGAGGATCGAGCCGTCGTGGAAGGGGACGTTGGCGCGCAGCTTGATGACATAGGTGTTGCGCTTCTCGTCGAAGGCAACGCTCTCGGCCAGCATGGGAACGGCATTGTACTTGCCGTCCAGCGTGAACAGCCCCTCATAGATGTGCCAGCCGACCGACTGGGTGATGAAGGCCGTCGAGTGATGCGCGTCGAGCGTCGGGGGCTCGCCGGTGATCGCGATGTTCAGCACACCGCCCTGCTTCGGCTGCTGCGCAACCGCCGGAAGGCCAGCGGCTCCCATCGAAGCGGCCAAGGCTGCTCCGACGAGCCAGCCAGTCAATCGCCCTATCTTCATCGTCTCTTCCCAGTTCTTTCTTAGTTGCAGACAAGTTGGTCTTGCGGCCCGCAGCAGGCGCAGCGGTGCCGGATGAGCTTGCCGGCTCGCTCGGCCGAAGGGGTGCCGCCCTGCGCCGCGAGGCGCCCGTTGACGTAGATGCCGTCCAGACCGGCCGGATAGCGCCGCGGGTCCTCGAAGGTCGCGATGTCCTGGATCTTCTCGGCGTCGAAGACCACGAGATCGGCCCAGGCTCCCTCGGCGATCAGGCCGCGCTGGGCGAGGCCGAAGCGGCGGGCCGAGACCGAGGTCATCTTCCGGACCGCCTCCTCCACCGACATGATCCGCTCCTTGCGGACATAATGGGCGAGCATGCGCGGGAAGGTGCCGTAGTGGCGCGGATGCACCTTTCCGGTCTCGAGCGGGATGCCGTCCGAGCCGACCATGGCGAAATCCGAGCGCAGCACCGCCTTGACGTCCTCTTCCGACATCTGGTGCAGGATCATGGTGACCCGGGCGTTTTCCTCGAGCAGGATGTCGAGCATGCAGTCGATCGGCTGCTGCCCCCGCTCGGCGGCGATGGTCTCGATGTTCACGCCTTCGAGGCGCCTGTTGGCCTCGCTCTCGACGCCCGAGATCACGACGCGATCCCAGCCGAGCATGCCGGCGAAGTTGTCCCAGCCGGGGAGATTGCCTTCCATGTCGCGGCGGATGCGCTCGCGCGCGGCCGGGTCGGCAAGGCGGGCCATGACATCGGCCGAGCCGCCGGCGGAAACCCAGGGCGGAAGCACGGAGAGCAGCGTGCTGCTGCCGGCAGTGTAGGTGTAGATGTCGCAGGTGACATCGAGCCCCCGCGCGCGCCTGTCGGCGATCAGGTCGAGGGCCCGGCCGATCGTGCCCCAGTTGCGCTTGCCGACGACCTTGAGGTGGCTGACATGGAGCGGCGCGCCGGCCGCCTCCGCGATGTCCATCACCTCGGTGAGGGAGTCGAGCAGCGTGTCGCCTTCCGTGCGGATATGGCAGTTCAGGATGCCGCCTGCCCGCGCTGCGGCCGAAGCGACGGCGACCAGCTCGCGCCGGTCGGCGTAACAGCCCGGCGCATAGAGCAGCCCGAACGACAGGCCGATGGCGCCAGCCTGCATGGCTTCGCTGACCAGCGCGCACATGCGCTCGATCTCCGCCGTGGTCGCGGGACGGTTCTCGAAGCCCATGACCGCGATCCGGACCGCGCCATGCGCGACCTGCGAGACGGCGTTCACCGAGCTCGGAGAGGTCGAGAGCGTATCGAGATACTGGCCGAATTCGTGCCAGACGCCGGACGGCATCGGCCCGAGAACCGGCGTCACATAGCGCACGAGATCCTCATGCCGCTCCGGCGTGGAAGGGCTGCCGCCGAAGCCGCAATTGCCGAGCACGACGGAGGTGACGCCCTGCAGCAGCTTGGGCGCGTGGGAGGGATCGCGCAGGACGGCGAGGTCGTCATGGGTATGGACGTCGATGAAGCCCGGTGCCAGGACCCGCCCGCCGAGATCGACCGTCTCCGCGGCCTCGCCCGCCACCGTCCGGCCGACATCGACGATGCGCCCCTCGGTGATGGCGACCTCGCCCCGAAACCAGGGCGCCCCGGTACCATCCATGATTTTCGCGTTGACGAACTTGCGATCGAGCATCTGGGTCACGATTTAAAGAAATGTCCGTTAATGTCCTAAATTAGACTAGGCGCGGCCAGGCGATCCTGTCAACATGATCCAGCTCCAGTCAGAGAGCCGCCGCGAGGAAGCCGCCGCCCGCTATGCCGACGACCCGACCCCCGTTCTCAGCGCAAGCGCATCGTTCATCATCGCCCGTCGCAGGCATCGGGCCGATCGACGGCAGCGGGCAAGCCTCCCCCGCGCCTGTCCGGCGATTTCATCCGCTGGAACAAAGCACGTGAGGCTGATCGACCATCGCACCGGGAGCTGACCGGCTCGCCCCCGACAATCTCCGCCGAAGCACGCCAAGCCGAACGCTCGCGGGGCGACAATTGGACTGAAGGAATATCGTTTGATGAATTGCACGCAAGACAGCGCACCCGTCCTTTCCGTCTCCGATCTGGTGACCTCCTTCAGGGTCGAGCGGCAGTGGCGTCAGGTCGTCAAGGGCATTTCGTTCGACATCAAGCCGCGGGAGACGGTGGCGGTCGTCGGCGAATCCGGCTCCGGGAAAAGCGTCACCGCCCTCTCGGTGATGCGGCTGACGCAGCCCGGATCGAGCAGGATCGAGGGCTCGATCAAGCTCTCGGGCAAGGAGCTGCTGACGCTGCCGGAAGCGGACATGCGCCGTATCCGCGGCAACGAGATCGCGATGATCTTCCAGGAGCCGATGACCTCGCTCAACCCGGTGCTGCCGATCGGCTTCCAGATCGCCGAAGCGCTGGTCATGCACCGCGGCCTGTCGCGTTCCGAGGCCGAGGCGGAGACCATCCGGCTTCTGGAAAAGGTCCGCATACCCGCTGCGAGATCGCGCTTCCATGAATACCCGCACCGCTTCTCCGGCGGCATGCGTCAGCGCGTGATGATCGCGATGGCGCTGGCCTGCAAGCCGAAACTGCTGATCGCGGACGAGGCGACGACGGCCCTCGACGTGACGATCCAGGCGCAGATCCTCGAGCTGATCAAGCTGCTGCAGGAAGAGGACGGCATGTCCGTCCTCTTCATCACCCATGACATGGGCGTCGTGGCCGAAATCGCCGATCGCACTGTGGTCATGTACAATGGCGAGGCCGTCGAGACCAGCACGACCGAGGCCATCTTCACCCGGCCGACCCACCCCTATACGCGCTCGCTGCTCGCCGCCGTGCCGAAGCTCGGCGCAATGGAAGGCGTCCGGCGCCCGATGCGTTTCCCGATGGTCGATCGCAAGACCGGTCTCTCGGACGTTCCGACCGAGACGGCCGATACCGTAGCCACGAGCGAGCGGCCGGTGCTCGAAGTCAACGGGCTGACCACGCGCTTCGAGATCCGCTCCGGCCTCCTCGGCGGCGTCAAGGGGCGGGTGCATGCGGTCGAGAACGTCTCGTTCAGCCTTCAGCCCGGCGAGACATTGGCGCTGGTCGGAGAATCCGGCTGCGGCAAGTCGACCACGGGGCGATCGGTGATGCGCCTGATCGAGCCGCTCTCCGGCTCGGTGCTGCTCGATGGCGAGGACGTGCTGAAACTCGACCAGAAGACGCTGCGCGAGCGCCGGGTCCGCATGCAGATGATCTTCCAGGACCCCTTTGCCAGCCTGAATCCGCGCATGGATGTCGGGACTACGATCGCCGAGCCCCTGCTGATCAACAGGCTCGCGACCCGTTCCGAGGCCCAGGACAAGGTCGCCGAACTGCTGCAGCGCGTCGGCCTCCATCCGGATATGGCGAGCCGGTTCCCGCACGAATTCTCCGGCGGCCAGCGCCAGCGCATCTGCATCGCACGCGCGCTTGCCGTCGAGCCCCGGTTGATCGTTGCCGACGAATCCGTCTCGGCGCTCGACGTCTCGGTGAAGGCCCAGGTCATCAACCTGATGCTCGAGCTGCAGGAGCGGATGAAGCTCGCCTACCTCTTCATCTCCCACGACATGGCCGTGGTCGAGCGCGTCAGCCACCGGGTCGCCGTGATGTATCTCGGCGAGATCGTCGAGATCGGCCCGCGCGAGGCGATCTTCGGCAATCCCCAGCACCCCTATACCAAGCGGCTGCTGGCCGCGGTGCCGGTCGCCGACCCGGCCCGTCGCCACGAGAAGCGGCCGGTCTCGAACGACGAGATCAAGAGCCCAGTCCGCGCGCCCGACTATGTCCCGCCGGTCCGGCAATATCGCGAGGCCTCGCCCGGCCATGCCGTGATGATCTGGGGCGAGGAATGGGAGCGAAAGGACCAGCGGACCGAGATGGCCGCCTGAGACGATCTCGGCGGCCGGGCAGCGATCCTCCCCTGAGACATCGCCAGCCTCAGGCGGCCGAGGGCCCGCATCCGCGGTTCCGCACATCTCCAATCGGCCACGCTCGGTGAGAACCCAGTGCTAATGCGTGCTGCCGAGATACTGCGCAAACGCGGCCGGAATCTCGATGAAGGGTTCGGCATCCTGACGGATGTCGAAATCCGCGATGGCCTCGGTCAGTTGCTCGAACTCACGCTCTTCGTCGGAGCCCCTGCCGGATGAAATGAGCCTGGCAGCCCGCAGCACTGCTGTCTTGCGCTCTTCATAGGTCGTGATGGTCACGGCGTCGGCGTTAGGCATGACACACCTCATCGCTACGCAACTCTGAGCACCAAGTTAGCGGTCAAACCGCCCGTTGACGAGTCGCAACAGCTCCGCCGAGGCCAACCGCCTCCGGCAAGCGCAATCACGGGATAACCGGCTCGCTTCGACCACGGCCGACCAGCACCTCGCCGACAGCCGCGAGCCGGCTGCGAACCAAGCAGAACGGGCCGCTCAAACCGAGCGAGCCGACCCGGCAAGCATCTTCTCGGTGCGCGCATCCATCCGCCCGCCGCAATAGCGAGCGAGCGCCCTGCGAAACGGGTCATCTTGCCTGTTCGAAGCGACCGCGAACAAGGTCATGCAGGAGGCGAACTTCAGGTCGTCGGGGGAACCGAAGATCTGCGACAACGTGCGCCCGCGCAGCCCCAGCAAGGCTTCGACGGAGGCCGCCAAGCGGGGCCCCAGCAGTGGATGGCCAAGATAGGCCCGCGCCTCGCCAATTCCCGCGAGGCCAAAATGCTGGGCCGTCGCCGATACGCCCAGCCTCGCAACTGTGGAAAGATGAACCACATCCAGTGACCGCGTTTTCGTCCCGTCTGAAGCTCCGCCAGGGCGTCTTCGAACATGTCGACCTGCGCCGCGACGAAGCGGCTGAGGTCGTAGGGCAGCTCCTCATGGGCGACGTTTGCAGCAGGTTGCATCGCGGTTCCAGGTCCAGTTCATCTCGGGCCGGCGACTTCTCCGCTCCCTTGCGTGGGGCGACTGGAAAGCGGACATATCGAAACGCCGTAGCCCTCCGAAGATCAGTCCAGCTTCATCCTGGCCGTCTTGTTTGCATAGTCCTTCTTGGGATCGATCCCGAGCAGCAGCTTGATGCCGGCAATCAAGCTCCACTCGTCCTCCCAGACCTCCGCCTCCTCGACATCGAAGCGCAGCAGCGCCAGCTTGGGGTCGTCCTTGCCTTGCTCGTACCAGCGAACGAGATGAACGCATCGTCGTCGCCCGACAGCGCTTCGACGAGCTCGGTGTCTCTGGCCGAGAAGATCCAGAGCGGTCCATGGTTGGCTTCACCGTCGATCTGCACCGTCATCGGCCGAAGCAGGTGATCCTGCCGGTTGGCCAGCCCCAGCATCACCGTCATGTCGGAGCGCAAGGCTTTCCAGAGCCTCGCTTCCAGTTCCTGCGGCGTGGGCATGGCTTGGCGCTCCGATCCCGAGTCGTTCCATGCACAACCGTTCGGCTGTTCCGGAGGTTCCAACCGTTCGCCCGGAACGCTGCGGGATTATCGATGAACGTCGCTGCCGGCACCCTCGTGCCTCCTCGTCGGAGGACGGGGAGCCCTAGGCCGCATCCTGGATCCGGCTGGCGGTCACGGCCGCCAGCACCTTTTCCAGATCCGCCTGCCAAAACGGTTTGCTGAGGCGGGCAACGCTGCTTGGAATGTCGCGAGGAAGCTCGGCATATCCGGTCGCCAGGATGATCGGCAGCGCAGGCCAGCTCGTCGACACGGCGGCGATCAGCTGAGCTCCGGTGATCTCGGGCATGGCATGGTCGGTGATCAGCAGATCGAAGCGCTCGCCATTCGAGAGCAGCGCGAGCGCTTCCTTCGCCGACGAGGCCTCGACGACCTCATGGCCCAGATCCTCCAGCAGCGCGACGGTGTTCATCAGCACGAGAGCGTCATCGTCCACGGCCAGCACCTTGAGGCGTTCGGCCGGCTTCTCAGCCGGCTCGGACGGCATCGGCAGGCGATGCGCCTCGGCGGAATCGGCCTGCCGCGCCGCCGGGAGCCAGATCTCCACCGTCGTTCCCCGGCCTTCCAGGCTGCTGATTGCGAGGCGCCCCCCGGATTGCTCGGCCATGCCGTGAACCATCGAAAGGCCGAGCCCGGTCCCTTTGCCGACGCCCTTCGTCGTGAAGAACGGCTCGATCGCCCTGTCCAGAGTCCCGGCGTCCATGCCGGTCCCGGAATCGCTGATCGAGATCCGAAGATAGTCCCCGGCAGCCAGGCCATGGGAATTGGAAGAAGCCACGGTCTCGCATCGACCCGCCATGCGCACCACCCCGCCATCGGGCATCGCATCGCGCGCATTCAGGACGAGGTTCAGGAGCGCTGTCTCGAGCTGGTTCTGATCCGCCCGGGCCGGTGGCAGCGAAGCGGGAAAATCGGTCTCGATCCGCACCAGGGGCCCGATCGAGCGTTGCAGCAGATCCTTCAGGCTGGTGATCAGAGCGTCGAGCGGCACGGCCTGCAGCGCCAGTTCCTGCTTGCGCGCAAAGGCCAGCATGCGCTGCGTAAGCAGTACGCCTCGCTTGGCGCCGCTCATCGCGTTTTCGATCAGGCTCGCCTGCCTCGGATCGGAGATCTGCCGGCTGACCAGTTCCAGGCTGCCGACCACTGCAGTGAGCAGGTTGTTGAAATCGTGCGCGATGCCGCCTGTGAGCTGTCCGATCGCCTCGATCTTCTGGGCCTGCAGGAGCGCCTGCTGCGATTTCTCCAGCTCTTCCTGGACCTTGCGGCGGTCGGTCAGATCGCGGGTGATCTTGGCGAACCCGATGATCTCGCCACTGTCGTCGCGGATCGGGTCGATCACGACATGGGCCCAGAAGGGCCGTCCGTCCTTGCGCAGCCGCCAGCCCTCCTTCTCGAAGCTCCCGGTGTGGAAAGCTGTCGCCAGCGCCTTGGCGGGCTCTCCGTTCGCGCGATCCTCCGGCGTGTAGAAGATCGAGAAGTGCCGGCCGACGATCTCCTCGCGGCGATAGCCCTTGATCCGTTCGGCGCCGAGGTTCCAGTTGGTGACGCGCCCCTCCTTGTCGAGCATGTAGATCGCGTAGTCGGTCACGCCCTGGACGAGCAGGCGAAACTGCTCCTCGGAGCGCTTCAAGGCCAGCTCGGCTTCCCGCCTTTCGGTCAGGTCCCGCGTGATCTTGGCATATCCCAGCACGCCCCGGCTTTCAGGATTGAAGATCGGATCGATGATGACGTGGGCCCAGAACTGCGTGCCGTCCTTGCGCACGCGCCAGCCCTCGGCTTCGAAGCGCCCCTCCCTCTCCGCGGTGCGCAGCGCGCGCTGCGGCAGGCCCGAGGCGCGATCTTCGGGCGTATAGAAGTTCTCGAAGGACTGGCCGATGATCTCCGTGTCGTCGTAGCCCTTGAAGCGCCGCGCGCCAGGGTTCCAGCTCGCCACGCGCCCGTCCGGGGTGAGCAGGTAGATCGCATAATCGGTGACGGATTCGACGAGCAACCGGTAGCGATCGCTCATCAGGGAAAGGGCTTCGACTTCCGGCACTTTGAACGGCCCCCAATAGCTTATCAGGACCGTGAACGTCGCCGCAGGCGAAAGGTTCCCGCCCGATCTTGGAACGGCCGAGAGCACCTGCGAGCGAGGCCGCCTGCGCAGGCGCGCGGGGGCACGGCGACGTCGCTGCTGCATCGATGCAGTGGTGTCCGCTGGTCGCGAGGTCCGACCTGCCCCGGCTCCCCATTTTTGGCACCTGCGCCCGGGAGGCCGCAGTCGTCATTTTGCATTGCCGGGCTGTCTGGTCCGTGCTGCCCTGCAGCATCAGCAAGCCGAATCACGCATGAACGCCCACGTTTATCTCGACAATCTCAACCCGGCACAGCGACGGGCCGTGTCCCATGGCGGAGACGCGGAGCCGGCCCCGCCGGTTCTGATCATCGCCGGCGCAGGCTCGGGCAAAACCAACACGCTGGCGCATCGCGTCGCCCATCTGCTCGTCTGCGGCGCCGACCCGCGGCGCATCCTCTTGATGACATTCTCGCGGCGCGCCGCATCCGAAATGCGGCGTCGCGTCGAGCGCATCGCGCGCAAGGTGATGGGCGATCAAGCTGGCGTCGCCGTCGACGCGCTCAATTGGGCCGGAACTTTTCACGGGGTCGGGGCAAGGCTGCTGCGCGACCTCGCCGAGCAGATCGGTCTCGACCCTGCCTTCACGATCCACGATCGCGAGGATGCGGCCGACCTGATGAACCTCGTCCGGCACGAACTCGGCTTCTCCAAGACCGAGACGCGCTTTCCGACCAAGGGAACCTGCCTGTCGATCTATTCGCGCTGCGTGAACGCCGAGCAGCCGATCGAGCAGGTGCTAGGACTGTCCTATCCCTGGTGCATCGGCTGGGCTGACGAGCTGAAGCAGCTCTTCGCGGCCTATGTGGAAGCGAAGCAGCAGCAGAACGTGCTCGATTACGACGACCTTCTGCTCTACTGGGCGCAGGCAATGACCGACGCCGATCTCGCTGCCGACATCGGCTCGCGCTTCGATCACATCATGGTCGACGAGTACCAGGACACCAACCGGCTGCAGTCGTCGATCCTGCTGGCGCTCAAGCCGGACGGGCGCGGGCTGACGGTGGTCGGCGACGACGCGCAGTCGATCTATTCCTTCCGCGCCGCGACCGTCCGCAACATCCTGGACTTTCCGCTTGCCTTCTCGCCGCCGGCCGAGGTCATCACGCTCGATCAGAACTATCGCTCGACGCAGGCTATCCTCTCGGCCGCGAATGCGGTGATCGACCTCGCCGCCGAGCGCTTCACCAAGAACCTCTGGACTGACCGAGCCGCCGGTGCGGCGCCCGAACTGGTCAATGTCCGGGACGAGGCCGACCAGGCCAGCTTTATCGCCGAGACGGTGCTGGAGAACCGCGAGGCTGGAACGACACTCAAGCAGCAGGCCGTGCTGTTTCGCGCCTCGCACCATAGCGGCCCGCTCGAGGTCGAACTGACGCGCCGCAACATCCCGTTCGTCAAGTTCGGTGGGCTGAAGTTCCTCGACGCGGCACACGTCAAGGACCTGCTGGCGCTGCTGCGCTTCGTCGAAAACCCGCGCGACCGCGTCTCGGCCTTCCGCGTGATGCAACTCCTGCCCGGCGTCGGGCCGACCTCGGCCCAGCGCGTCATCGAGCACTTGGCGCAGGCGCCTGATGGCGCAGAAGCCCTGCGCGAGGCTCCCGCTCCCGCCCGCGCCGGATCGGACTGGGTTTCGTTCGTCGAGACCGTCGAGGAGCTGCGTTCGGGCAGGTCGGGCTGGCCGGCCGAGATCGAGCGGGCGCGGCTCTGGTACGAGCCGCAGCTGGAGCGCATCCATGAAGACGCGACGACACGGCAGGCCGATCTCCTGCAGCTCGAGCAGATCGCCGGCGGCTACCCCTCGCGCGAACGCTTCCTCACCGAGCTGACGCTCGACCCGCCGGATGCGACGAGTGATCAGGCCGGTGTGCCGCATCTCGACGAAGACTACCTGATCCTCTCGACCATCCATTCGGCCAAGGGGCAGGAATGGAAATCGGTGTTCGTCATGAACGTCGTCGACGGCTGTATTCCGATCGACCTGGGTGCCGGCTCAAAGGATGAAATCGAGGAAGAGCGGCGCCTGCTCTATGTCGCCATGACCCGGGCCAAGGACGATCTGCACCTGATGGTGCCGCAGCGCTTCTTCACGCACGGCCAGTCCTCCATCGGCGACAGGCACGTCTACGCCGCGCGCACGCGCTTCATCCCCAACAACCTGCTGAAGCATTTCGGGAATCGAGCCTGGCCGCAGGTGGCGCCTCAGGCCGGACGCCCCGCGTCGACCGGGCCCAAGATCGACGTCCGCGCCAAGATGCGAGGCATGTGGCGCTAAAGTCGATTGCTGGGAGACGATCAAGGCGCCTCCAGACGGGGCCAGAGCGATTCTAACACCAGCCCAGGAGATGCAGGCGGCTCCGTCGCCGAGATGCAGCTGACCGTCAGCGGCGCGATCACCGCCGCGGTTTCATGGTCCGAAGGCATCCCTGTACCGCGCATGAATTCAAGCGAAGTTCGGATGAGCCGGTGACCCCCCGGACAATTCGCTCACAGCGGCCGCGAATGGACTTTGCAAGAGCTTCTTCGGGCCTCCTTACGCTCCCCGACGCCGATAACTTGGCCGAACGTTTCGAAGCCACCCCTTCAAGACAAATCTGATCCGGCTCACAATCCTATCCTAGACCCGGCATGTTTGCCGCCTCAGTATTTCCCCTCGTCGAATATTTTTATTGCTCCCGAAGGCTCGCAAGACTTCGTCGATTCTTTTTTAGAGTCGACCTTCAGAAACGATTAACTGTCGCATGAGCGTCATGGAGCAGCGCTATCGCAGTCATATGAACACGAACGGCATTCATATGAACATTGCGCTGGGCTCCGACGGGCGGCAGATGGCGATCGCCGAAATGCTGCGCAGCCGGGACTTCATCAGCGTCGAAGAGCTGGCCACGCATTTCGCGGTCGCCACGCAGACGATCCGCCGCGACCTCGTCGCCCTCTGCGATCAGGGCGTCGCCAGACGGCGTCATGGCGGCATCGAGAGCCTCGCCCGGAGCGGAAACCTCACCTTCAAGGATCGGCGCGTGCTGCATCGTGAAGCCAAGCAGGCCATCGCCGCCGCCGTCGCCGGCCGGGTCGCAGACGGCGAGTCGATCTCGCTGGGTATCGGCACCACCACGCAATTCGTTGCCGAGGCCTTGCTTGCGCACCGGCAGCTCAAGATCGTGACCAACAACCTGCCGCTTGCAGTGATGGTCGGCCAAAACTCGGATTTCTCGCTGGCGATCGCCGGCGGCACCGTGCGCGGCGGCGATCTCGACGTCTGCGGCGCGACGGTCGACGCCTTCTTCGCCTCCTACAAGGTCGATATCGCGATCTTTGGCGTCGGTGGCATCGATGAGGACGGTTCCCTGCTCGACTTTTCGGAGGAGGAGGTCCGCGCCCGCGAGGCGATGCTGCGCAACTGCCGCAGATCCTATCTCGTCCTCGATTCCTCGAAGTTCACGCGCCCGGCCCATGTCCATGGCGGGCGCATCGACCAGGTCACCGCGGTGTTCTGCGACACGGAGCCGCCGGGGGCCATCCGGCAGATGCTGGACGAGTCCGGCGTCCAGTTCGTCAACAGCGCGGAGGCGGCCGTGAGGCCGTAGCCCGACGAGAAGAGACCGCGCCCCGGCGGGCGCGGCTCGCCATCAAGCACCGTTCTTCACGCATGCCCGCAGCGATCCCGCTGCCGGGAACGATCGACTATTGCCTGTTTCTGGAGATGAGCCATGGCTGACCAGCCCGTTCTTTACGCCCATCGCGGCACCAACCCCTATACCGACAACGAGACCGAGGCCTATGAGTGGGCCTTCAAATACGGCGCCGATTTCATCGAGATCGACCTTCGCCTGACCAAGGACGGCGCGCTGGTCAGCTATCACGACGACCTTCCCGGCGGCATCGCGAACATGACGCTGGCCGAGGTGCGCGCACTGGTGCCGGGCGTCATCACCTTCGAGCAAATCATCGCGCTGACCAAGCGCATGGAAATCGAGACCGGCCGCAAGCTCGGCATCCTGGTCGAGACCAAGAGCTCGGGCCACGCGACCTACGACGCCATGCTCTCGAACCTCGTCGCTGCCGACTTCGCCGATCCCGAGCGGATCGTCTTCCAGACCTTCGCGACCGACCACAAGGTCCTCCGCGACCTGATGGACAACAAGTACCAGGTCGATTTCCCGCTGGTCTGGCTGACGGACAACATCACCGACGCCAAGATCGCGAACGCGACGAGCCCGCAGGGTTCCATGGGCGAGCTCGACGGCCTCGCGCCCCAGATGGCGCTGATCACCGCCGAGACGGTCGCGGCCGCCCAGGCCGCCGGCCTCAAGGTCAATGGCTGGACCGTCGCGGGCAACGAGAACGACGTCCGCAACGCGCTCAACCTCGGCGTGGACGGCATCATCAACGACAACACACAGCTCGCCCGTCCGGCCCTCGAGAAGCTCCTGAACAATGCCGAGGTCGCCTACGGCACCGACCAGGGCAACGAGATCAACGGCGGCACGGGCAAGGACGTCATCTATGCCATGTCGGGTGACGACATCGTCCGCGGCGGCCTGGGTGACGACGTTCTCTATGGCGATGCCGGCAGGGACCTGCTCTTCGGCGGCGCCGGTGACGACAAGCTCTTCGGCGGCTCCGGCAGCGACTACCTCGCCGGCGGCACCGGCTCGGACATTCTCGTCGGCGGCGCCGGCAACGATGTCATCGTCGCGACGGGCGACCAGATCGTCTTCCGTGCCGGCGACGGCATCGACCTGATCTCTCTCGACAGCACCAGCACGATCCTCTTCGACGGCATCGCCCCGGCCGGGTTCAGCGTCATCCGCAGCGGCAACAACCTGATCATCCGTGCGGGCAGCGATGCGATCGTCCTGCTTGATGGCGTCGATCCCGCGCATCAGCCGGCCTCGATCACGACCGCCGACGGCTTCACGCTGACCGGCGCCGAACTCGCGGCCCTGGCCGTGGAGGGCACGGACGCCGAGGTTGCGGCGGTGCTACCGGAGCTTCAGGGCGTGCTCGACAACGCACCCGCCTTCGCCATCCCGTCGTCGGTGGTGGTCGGCACCGATCTGGTCGCCGCCGGCGATTTCCCCGAGGGCACCCTGTCCTACGATATCGACAGCGTCGAAACCGGAGCGGTCTATCGCCTGAGCTTCTCGCTCGCCGACCTGCCGATGGGCGAAGATGGCGTGCGCGTGCTCTGGGGCGGCCAGGTGGTCTATGAGGGCGTCCCCTCCCCGACCGGCGGCAAGTTCCACTTCATGGTCACCGGCGGAACCGGCGATGGCTCGAACGACCTCGTCTTCGAAGGCGCGGGCGAGAGCTTCGGCGCGACGCTGGCCGACCTGCGTCTCGTCAAGATCGCCGATCCGGTCATGCCGGTGCCAGGCAATGTCGCGCCCGAGACCCAGGAGATCGACCTCGTCATCAGCCAGGAGGTCCCGTTCAGCGGCAAGGTCGTGGCCACCGACGCCAATGGCGATGCGCTGACCTACCGCCTCGGCGACGGGCCCGCCAATGGCACGCTCGTGTTCAATGCCGACGGCAGCTACCGCTACACCCCGGCGGCCGGATTCATCGGCGCCGACAGCTTCAGCTATCTGGTGAATGACGGGCATGGCGGCATCGTCGAGTCCGTCGTCAACTTCACCGTCGCGCAGGGCGTCCTTCTCGGCACCGATCTCATGGTCAACGGCAGCTTCGAGGACCTCAGCGAATCCTCCGGCAATAACGGCCCCAATGACTGGGGCTACCGCAATCCGGACGGCCAGATTCTCGGCTGGACCAACGTCAACAACAAGCGCATCGAGCAGCACTGGGACAATTACGGCGGCGTCGTCGCCAAGGACGGCCGGATCTGGATCGACATGGACCATTCGCAGACGGGCACGACCGTCGACCGGATCGGCCAGTCGATCGCTCATGTCGAGACCGGAGCGACCTATCGGGTGAGCTTCTCGCTCTCCGACTCCGACCGGACGAATTTCGACGATGGCGTCAAGGTGCTGTGGAATGGCGAGGTCATCTTCGACGGCCTGCCGCCGCAGACCAGCGCGAGCTGGACGACGCTGAGCTTCGAGGTGAAGGGCGGCTCCGGTGACGGCAAGAACCGGCTCGAGTTCATCGACAAGGGCGTCTCGGATTCCTGGGGCGCCGGTGCGGCGCTCGACGACGTCCGCTTCGTCAAGATCGCCAATGTCGGCGACAGCCTGCCGGCGAACCAGGCTCCGGTGGCGGCCGACGGTCAGGCCGAGGGCATGAAGGACACCGTATTCACCGGCGCGCTGTCCGCCTCGGATCAGGACGCCGGCACCGCGCTGATCTACAGCCTCGCCACAGGTCCGGCCAACGGCACCGTCTTCGTCTATACGGACGGCACCTATCGCTACACGCCCAATGCCGGCTTCAGCGGCACGGACAGCTTCACCTTCCTGGTGGATGACGGGCGTGGCGGCAAGGACACTGCGACCTTCGATCTGACGGTCAAGTCCTCGACCTCCTCGGTGGCGATCGGCACCGATCTCATCATCAACGGCAGCTTCGAGGACGTCAGCGAGTCCGGCAACTACAATGGCGGCTCCGACTGGGGTTACCGGAACCTGGACGGCCAGATCCTCGGCTGGACCAATGTCAACTTCAAGCGCATCGAGCAGCACCTCGACAATTATGGCGGCGTCGTCGCCAAGGATGGCCGGATCTGGATCGACATGGACGGTGCCGGCCAGTCGGCCCGCAACAAGATCGGCCAGACGATCTCGCTGGCGGAAACCGGCGCGACCTATCGGGTCAGCTTCTCGCTCTCGGACTCCGACACCGGGCGCTATGATGACGGCATCATCGTGCTGTGGAATGGCGAGGTCATCTTCGACGGCCTGCCGCCGCAGACCGGCGCGAGCTGGACGACGCTGAGCTTCGAGGTGAAGGGCGGCTCCGGCAACGGCTCCAACCGGCTGGAATTCATGGATACCGGCGTCAAGGACTCCTGGGGCGCGGGCGTGGCGCTCGACGATGTCCACTTCGTCAAGATCGCCGATGCCGGTGACACGCTGCCGGTGAACCACGCTCCGACGGCGACCAGCGGCGAGGCCGTCGGCCTGATGGACACCCTGGTCACCGGCCAGGTCGCGGCGTCGGATCCGGATGCCGGCTCGGCGCTGATCTTCAGCCTCAAGCAGGGCGCGGCGCATGGCACGGTCTTCGTCTACACGGACGGCACCTATCGCTACACGCCGGCCAACGGCTTCACTGGCGAGGACAGCTTCACCGTGCAGGTGACAGACGGGCGCGGCGGCACCAGCGAGGCGACGGTCAGCCTGACCATCAACCCGCCGAACGCGGCTCCGGTTGCGGGAGACGATGCCGGGCTCGGCACGGCGTATGGCGCGGCTCTGGTCATCGACCCGGCGGCGCTGCTCGCCAATGACAGCGACGCGGACGGCGACACGCTGGTGATCCAGTCGGTGGTGGCCGGCATCGGCGGCAGCGTCGTGCTCGATGCTGAGGGCCGGATCGTCTTCACCCCGGCCGACGGCTTCTCCGGCGAGGCCTCGTTCGCCTACACCGTCTCGGACGGCAAGGGCGGCACTGCCAGCGCGACCGTAAGCGTCACGGTCGCGCCTTACGTCCCGGTTGGCACGCCCGGCGATGACGCGCTTGTCGGGACGGTCGGCGACGATGTGATCCTGGCCGGTGCGGGCGACGATCTGGTTCAGGCCGGAGCGGGCAACGACGTGGTCGATGGCGGCGACGGCGATGACGAGCTGCATGGCGAGGATGGCGACGACGTCCTCAAGGGCGGCGCCGG